>NZ_JACCCY010000003.1:0-300000 GCF_013409575.1 Macellibacteroides fermentans
TTCCGTATTCCACCCGAACCCGAAGATAAAAAGCGGATCCAGTATCATATTCAGCAAAAGGCCTATTCCGCTAATCATAAAGGGAATCTTACTCTGTCCGGATGCGTTGTAGATTCCTGTAAAAGAAGCTGATAAAAATATAAAAGGAAAGGCCGTAGCAACAATACGCAGGTAGTTGACAGCCTTTGCTGTGATAGCCGGTTCCAATTTGTAAATCTGCATGACAGGCTCTGCGAAGACAAAAAGGATCAGACCCCAGCAAATTGAGATAATAAGAGACAAAGTGAGGTTATGAGATGCATAGCTGCGGGCATCCGGGGCATTCTGAGCACCGATACTTTGTCCGACACTCACCTCAGATCCTACCTTGTTTAATAACGAAATAGAGTTTGTCATCCATGTAAGGATACCTACCGATCCGATAGCGGCAACCGATTCGCTTCCAAGACGTCCCACCCAGGCCATATCCGTGAGGCTGTATGCCATTTGCACAAAGGAGGTACCCATAATAGGTACAGCCAAATTAAAAAGTTGCCGGTGAATGGGTCCGCTTGTCAGATTTTTAGTCCCTTGCATTCTATATGATAATTTTTCATGCAAAAGTAGAATATATTTTCTACCTTTATGGCTTCCGACTTAACTGAAATAAATTTAATATGATTACACGAAGAGATTTTTTAAAAACAGGTGTGGCGCTAACTGCCCTGAGTGTTTTACCGAACGATCTTATGGCTGCATCGGCACCTAAAGAAAAAGCCATCGGTTTACAATTGTATAGCGTACGGGATGATTTGCAAAAGGATTTTGACGGAACAATCCGCAAAGTAATTGAAATCGGATATAAGCGGCTGGAAGCAGCAGGATATCGTAACGGTAAGTTTTATGGAAAAACTCCTTCCGAATTTAAGAAATACCTTTCTGATTTAGGCGCTTCCTTAACCGGATCGCACACCGGAAGCAGACTGCTTCCAATGGGTGATACCAAAGGATGGGATTTTTGGAAACAGAATGCGGCCGATACAGCCGAAGCAGGATGTAAGTGGATTGTTCAGGCAGGATATCCTGCAAAAGATATAAAAACAATTGATGATGTAAAAAGGCTGGCCGATCAGTTTAACAAAGTGGGAGAAATTGCACGCAACAACGGACTACGCTTTGCTTTCCATAATCATATCGAGGAGTTTAAAATGCTTGAGGGTAAGATTCCATATGATGTATTGCTGGATTACACTGAGAACAAGCTGGTTACTTTCCAGATCGACACGGCCCAGATGGTTCATGGCGGTTTTCAGTGCCATGAGTATGTCAAGAAATACCCCGGTCGTTTCGCTAACTGGCATTTGAAAGATGCAAACCTGGATGGCGATGGTAGTACAGAGATGGGTAAAGGAAAAGTTGATTTCAAAGCATTGTTTGCTGTTGCAAAGAAAGCAGGTTTGGAAGATTATTATGTAGAACAGGAGAAATACAATATGACTCCCCTGGAAGCGATAAAGTACGATTACGATTTTATCATGAAAGCAAAATATATTAAATGGTAAATAAAAGGGGAGTCCGGTAATATTGAGACTCCCCTTTCTTTATTATCGGATAAACAATAACTCTCTGTATTTAGGTAAAGGCCACATCTGATTGTCAACCATCAATTCAAGATCGTCCAGGTGATCTCTGATTTTGTCCAGATAGGGTACTACCGTATCATGGTAGGCCAAAGCTTTCTCACGCTGATCCGTTATTTTGTTCGCTTTCTTCCTGGCTTCCACCATTTCAAACACCATTGAATTAACAGCGTTAAGGTGTCCGGAAATACGTTTGATAAGTCTCAGCGGCTCAGCTGTAAGCTCCTCACTGGATCCGTTGAATAATTGCTGAATCTTTGTTACATTATCCAACAGCACCGTCTGATAACGTATAACAACCGGGATAATATGGTTCAGTGAAAGGTCTCCGAGAACGCGGGCCTCAATTTGGACCTTCTTGGTATAAATCTCCCATTTCACTTCATTACGTGCATACAATTCTTTTTCAGAGAGGACACCTACATTATTGAACATCTTTATTGTTTCAGGTTTTACGTAGGCATCATACTGCAAAGGTACACAGGTTTCGCAATCCAAGCCACGTGATAAAGCCTCCTGTTTCCATTCATCGCTGTAACCGTTTCCATCAAACCGGATTGGTTTAGACTCTTTGATATAGCTTTTCAATACTTCATAGATAGCCTCCTCTTTCGGTTTTCCCGAGGCACAAAGCGTTTCCACACAGTTATAGAATTGATTCAGCTGATCTGCCACTGCCGAATTTAATGCCAACAATCCTGAAGCACAGTTTGCTGACGATCCTACGGCACGAAACTCAAAACGATTACCGGTAAAAGCAAATGGAGAGGTACGGTTCCGGTCTGTATTATCAAGAAGTAATTCCGGAATCTGGCCAACACCAAGACTCAAACCCTTTTTATCGTCTACCTGAATCGCATCTTCAATGGAACTATTTTCGAATTTATCCAGAATTTCAGAAATCTGCGTTCCCAGGAAAATAGAGATGATTGCGGGAGGTGCCTCGTGAGCACCCAGACGATGCGCATTGTTGGCCGAAGCGATACTGGCCTTTAACAACGCATTATGTTTATATACAGCCATCATCGTATTTACGACGAAAGTAATAAACCGAAGATTTTCTTCTCTGTTCTTTCCGGGAGATAACAGGTTAATACCCGAATCGGTACCTAACGACCAATTGTTGTGCTTCCCTGAACCATTCACACCGGCAAAAGGCTTTTCGTGAAGCAGAATTCTGAAATTATGACGTCTGGCTACACGTTTCATTACAGACATAATAAGCTGATTATGATCGTTAGCCAAATTACACTCTTCGTAGATAGGGGCTAACTCAAATTGATTGGGAGCAACTTCATTATGACGTGTTTTAACTGGGATGCCCAATTTATAGGATTCAATTTCAAGATCTTTCATAAACTCCTGCACCCGTGAAGGAATGGCTCCGAAATAATGATCATCCAACTGCTGATTTTTGGCACTTTCGTGGCCCATCAGGGTACGTTCTGTAAGCGATAAGTCTGGACGTGCCGTATATAAATCTTCATCTACCAGGAAATATTCCTGTTCCCATCCAAGGTAATTAATCACCTTTTTCACTTCCGGGTTAAAATAACGGCAAACATCGGCAGCCGCCCGATTTAATGCTTCTATGGAGCGGATAAGAGGCGTTTTATAATCAAGTGCTTCTCCGGTGTAAGAGATGAAAACAGTCGGAATACATAATGTATCATCCACTATAAAAGCAGGAGATGAAGGATCCCAGGCCGAATATCCTCGGGCTTCAAAGGTATTACGTAACCCTCCACTGGGGAAACTGGAAGCATCCGGTTCCTGTTGTACAAGCAGTTTTCCGCTAAACTCTTCAATCATTCCTCCCGTACCATCGTGCTCAACAAAAGCATCGTGTTTTTCGGCTGTTCCGTCGGTTAGAGGCTGAAACCAGTGAGTATAATGAGTAACACCTTTCTCCAACGCCCACATTCTCATCCCGGCAGCCACATGATTGGCTATTTCACGATCTATTGCTGTTCCGCTATCTATTGCTTCGGTAAGAAGTTTGTAGGTTTCTTTCGAGAGGTATTTTTTCATCGCCTTTCGGTTAAATACGTTCTCTCCAAAATATTCCGAGACCTTTTCGTTTGGTGTAATTGCTTCAACGGCTTTTCTATTTGAAGCTTTTTCTACTGCATTAAAGCGAGACATTGACATAATGCTGTTGTTTTGTTGTTGTGTGTGCAAAGATAATAGCATTTATTTATTACATTTAAGCGACAGATGTTAAATTTACACATAAACGATGGTTCTGTCAACTCTTCTCTGTATCTTTAAAAGATTTATATTCGGAATTTACTGGCAGACTATTATCCTTTACATATTTGTTCTTTTTTAATAAACAATACAGTAAATCCAGAAAAAATTGTAGCATATTTGTTTCATGCTAATTAAATAACAATTAATGAAAGATAATACAAATAATACAAAACACAAACTAGGCCTTGTACTTAGCGGTGGTGGGGCAAAAGGATTTGCGCACATTGGGGCATTTAAGCTTATGGAAGAATGCAGACTTAAGCCCGACATTATTGCTGGCACAAGTGCCGGAGCTCTAATGGGCGTTTTGTTTGCCGATGGTTATTCTGCTGATGAAATTAAGGATCTCTTTACCGGAAGGGAGTTTTCTGAATTTGCTGAATTACAAATTCCCAAAGCCGGACTTTTCGACAGTAAACGCTTCCGATACTTTCTAAAACGTCATTTGAGAGCCAAAAATTTTGAGGATCTGCAAATACCCATGGTCGTTATGGCAACAGATCTTGATAATGGTGAAAGTCATGAGTTCAGAACTGGACCTATCGTTGAAGCCGTAACTGCCTCATGCAGTGTGCCTATAATTTTCAATCCGGTCGTAATTAAAGGAATACATTATGTTGACGGCGGACTTTTTCATAATTTCCCGGTGTCTATCATCAGAGGAGAATGTGATAAAATTATCGGAGTAAATGTTACGCCGCTTATACCTCAGAAATACAAACAGACCCTGATGCATATAGCCGAGAGGTCTTATCATTATATGTTTCGTGCCAATACGCTGGAAGATCGGATAATGTGCGATGTTCTGATTGAGGCCGAAGAATTTGGACAATTTAAAACCTTTGATCTGGAAAATGTAGATCTTATTTCGGGCGTTGGCTATACAGCAGCGGTAAAGGCCTTTGAAAAGGTAATAAATGAAAACAAACATGAAACGCTGGTTCGGGCTCTTTCTGCCAGGAAAAAAGAATTACAAACAGATTAAAGTGTTTTTAATAAAGGTTTCGGTGTAATACAATTATAAAACTGTAATTATGAAACAACAAGATAAACCAATTATCTATCAGGTTATACCCCGGCTATTTGGCAACATGAATGATAGATGTGTAAAAAATGGCAGTCTTGCTGAGAATGGCTCAGGCAAATTCTCATCGTTTACACATACTGCCCTAAAATCCATTAAAGAGCTGGGAGTAACCCATATATGGTATACCGGAATTATAGAACATGCTACTAAGACCGATTATTCTGCTTATAATATTCGTCGAGATCATACTGCCATTGTAAAAGGGAAAGCCGGATCACCCTATGCTATAAAAGACTATTACGATGTTGATCCGGATCTGGCAGATGATGTTCCAAACCGCATGGCCGAATTTGAGGCCCTTATTGAAAGGACACATAAGGCAGGATTGAAAGTCATCATTGACTTTGTGCCGAACCATGTTTCACGTCAGTATCATTCGGATGCGAAGGAGTCATTCATTGTAGATCTGGGACAGACCGATAATACGTCGAAGGCTTTTAGTCCCGGTAATAATTTCTATTATCTACCCGGACAAACCCTCCAATTCCACTTCGGAGCCAAGCAAGAGGACTTTGAATACAGTGAATTTCCTGCCAAGGTTACTGGGAACGACTGTTTTACCGCTAATCCCGGGATGAATGACTGGTACGAAACCATTAAATTAAATTATGGAGTGGACTATGCCAATGGAAAAGTAAGTTATTTCAATCCGATTCCGGACACATGGAATAAGATGCTGGAAATTTTAATGTTCTGGGCAGGAAAAGGCATTGACGGATTTCGTTGCGATATGGCAGAAATGGTTCCTGTCGAGTTCTGGCATTGGGCAATCACCCACGTTACCAACTGTTATCCGGTATGCTTCATTGCAGAGGTTTATAATCCGTCCCTCTACCGGATCTTCCTATCCAAAGGAAAATTTGACTATCTGTATGACAAAGTGGGATTATACGACACACTAAAAGCTGTAATAAGAAAAGAAACTTCGGCCTGCAGCATTACTAAATGCTGGCAGGCGGTAGAGGGTTTCCAAGATAAGATGCTCGCGTTTATGGAGAATCACGACGAACAACGCATTGCCTCCAATTTTTTTGCAGGTAATGCTCGCTCAGGGATTCCAGCCATGATGGTTTTAGCCTTCATGCATGTAAATCCGGTAATGATCTATTTTGGGCAAGAATTAGGCGAATCCGGAATGGATGAAGAAGGTTTCAGCGGAGTGGATGGTCGTACCTCAATATTTGACTATTGGAGTATTAAATCGGTAAGGAATTGGGTTAACAATGGGCGGTTTGATGAAACCGGACTTACAGAGAAACAGTGTGAAATCAGAAACATTTATAAAAAAATATTACGCATCGCAAGAACAGAAAAGGCTATAACAAGCGGTCTGTTTTATGACCTGTCATACGCTAATACCAGTAATAAATGTTTTAATACAGGGAGGCAATATGCATTTATGCGGAAGCATGACAATGAGGTGTTATTAGTTTTGGCTAATTTTGACAAATCCGAGCAAACTGTTCAGGTCAGATTCCCGGAAGAAGCCTTTGCATATTTGGGAATAAATGACAATGAAGCTGCAGGTTTAACAGATTTGCTTTCAGGTGAAACCTCAATTAGTACACTCACTCATGTGTGCCCTTTCAAAGTGGTTATTCCTGCATTTTCGGGGAAAGTTCTAAAGTTTACCTATAAGTCAAAATAAAATTTGAGCCAATCTTTTTGATGTTATAGAACATTATTACAATAATGTTTTGTACTTTTGCGGAACATTACGGATCATTCACAAATAAGATAAATATTCAGATAATGAGTGCACAAACTCCTTTCTTGGTGTTTTCGGGAACCAACTCCCGGTATCTTGCAGAGAAAATTTGCAATAGTCTAGGTTGTCCTCTCGGACAAATGAACATTCAGCACTTCGCCGACGGAGAATTTTCGGTTTCATACGAAGAATCTATTCGCGGAAAAGATGTTTTTTTGGTTCAGTCTACGTTTCCAAACGCGGACAACCTGATGGAATTACTCCTGATGATTGATGCTGCAAAACGTGCTTCTGCACATTCAATTATTGCCGTGATTCCTTACTTTGGATGGGCTCGTCAAGACAGAAAGGACAAACCGCGTGTATCTATCGGAGCTAAATTGATGGCAGATCTGCTTGCTGTAGCTGGTATCAACCGATTAATAACGATGGACCTTCATGCAGATCAGATTCAAGGCTTTTTCAATGTTCCGGTAGACCATTTATATGCGTCGGCAATTTTCCTTGATTACATAAAGAATTCATTGAATGCCGAAAATCTTGTAATTGCCACTCCGGATGTTGGTGGTACAAAACGTGCCAGCAGCTATGCTAAATACCTTGGAGTACCTATGGTTATCTGTCACAAGTCTCGTTTACGGGCTAACGAAGTTGCTGAAATGAGAATTATCGGAGATGTAAAAGGAATGGATGTTCTGCTGATTGACGACATGGTTGATACTGCAGGTACCATTACAAAAGCAGCCAACCTGATGATGGATAATGGAGCAAAATCGGTTCGTGCTATTGCTAGTCACGCTGTAATGAGCGACCCGGCTTCTACCCGCGTTGGAGAATCATCTCTTACAGAAATGATCTTTACCGACTCGATCCCCTATTCAAACAAATGTGAAAAGGTTAGAGTTCTTTCGGTTGCCGACATGTTTGCAGAAGCAATTCGTCGCGTTTGCAATGATCAATCCATCAGCACACTGTACGTTATTTAAAACCAAAATAATAATTAAAAAGGCTGTCCTGAATAGGACAGCCTTTTTTTATGTGTATGATTAAATAGAATTAAACCTGATCGTCTATTATCATCCCGCTTCCCAAACAAAGGTGGCTCTCTTTATCATAAACGACACTGAACTGTCCGGGAGCTATTCCCTGTATCTTCTCGTCGGACTCAATCCGGTAAAGATCGCCTATTCTGCGGATTCGTCCATGCGTAAATTCCGGAGTATGACGAATTTTGAATGTAATTTCTCTTTCATCATCAAATTCTCCCCACGGATCTTCAGTGATAAAATTGAATCCCTGAAGATTAATAGTTTTGCCAAATTGTGTTTCAACACCATAGCCGTTGGAAACATATATAATATTTCGTCTGATATCTTTTTTGATTACAAACCAAGGACCGCCACTCAAACCAAGACCTTTGCGTTGTCCGATGGTATGAAACCAATAACCATTGTGCTTACCCAAAATCTTACCGGTCTCCAATTCTATTATCTTACCCGTGCGTTTACCCAGATAACGTTCGATAAAATCATTGTAGTTGATCTTTCCAAGAAAACAGATTCCCTGACTATCCTTCCGTTTTGCACTTGGAAGTCCTTGTTTTTCTGCAATATCGCGAACTTCCGACTTAAGCAGATTCCCGATTGGGAACATAAGCTTTGATATTTGCAAATAATCCACTTGAGCCAAAAAATCAGTCTGATCCTTAAATTTATCTTTAGCCGTTGACAGATAAACCTTACCGTTTAACTCGGTAGTAGTTGCGTAATGCCCGGTAGCCGTTTTATCAAATTCTTTCCCCCATTTTTGTTCGAAACAACCAAACTTAATAAGCTTATTACACATCATGTCCGGATTCGGGGTAAGACCTCTTTTTACAGCATCAATCGTATAACTTACAACATTCTCCCAATATTCTTCATGAAGTGACACCACCTCCATCTTACATCCATACTTCCGGGCAATATAAGTCGTTATTTCAATATCCTCTTCAGCCGGACAATCAATGTAACCATCTTTATCCTCCATACCAATCCGGATGTAAAAAATAGTAGGATCATACCCAGCCTCTTTCAGCTGATGAACCACGACCGAACTATCTACTCCTCCCGAAACCAATGCTGCAATATTCATATACTTTTTCCTTTCCGTAAACGGATTATCCGTTTTTACATTATAACAGGGTGCAAAGTTACAAAATTTATTGCGTATCTAATCGCGAAGAGTATCCGTTGACATCCGTTTACACTTTCAAAAATATTTTCTTCTTGTATAGAAAGTAAAGGAAGCCCCAACAAACCGCTATGTAACCGATAGAAGATACCAGAAAAGCCAGATTTTCAGGTAAGAATTTTATAATTCCTCCCAAGAAGAACTTAGAGATCCCATCAAAATTAATAATCCTCTGAGCAAGGTATATAGTAATAGAATTTAATCCAATCACCGTAAAAAAGAATGTCCATTTACGATATTTCCAAACATCGATGATCATATAGAAAACGGCGAACAAGATCATTGATATTCCACCTACATAGCATGTAAAAGAGCTTGTCCAGAGATTCTTATTTATTGGAAAAACAACGTCCCACGCTTTGCCTGCAATACACAAAAAGAATCCTGCTAAAAGTAACCACCCCACTTTTTTCATAGGAGTAAGTTTTTCGGCCGAACTTTTAACCAATTCTCCCGCAAACATACCGAGCATTGCTGAAACAATAGCTGGGAAAGTAGACATAAATCCTTCGGGATCGTGAATAGTGAGATGGAGACGACCCGGAACAACTATTCTGTCAATATAACCTACAATTGAGCCCTCCATACTAAACGGATCTGCACCTCCTGCTTCGGGCGAAGGAACAAAGGCCAGAAGAAGCCAATAGCCAATAAGAATAAAAGCACAAATAAAACCGCGTCCCAATCTGTTTACGTTCATAAAAATCAGGGCCGCAACCATCCAGGCAATACCAATTCGGGCTAACACGCTGGCAAACCTTATTTCGCCGATGGCCAGTTGCAAAGCGCCATTATATACAATACCTAAAAGGACTAATATAAAACCCCTCTTCAGAATACGTAAATAAATTGTTTTTCTGGGAATCCCTTTCGCTTGCTGATTAGACAATGAGTAGGGAAATGAAATTCCGGCAATAAATAGAAAAAGTGGAAAAATCATGTCGTAGAATGTAAAACCAGACCAGGCAGTATGCTCCATCTGTCTTGCAATCGCCTCACAAATTGAAGCAGGCAAAAATTTACTTAAAGCGACAAAAAAGGAACTTCCTCCCATAATAAATAACATATCGAAGCCTCTCAAGGCATCCAGAGACTGTAATCTTTGTTGTTCCATAGCATTTTAGATTAAATGAAATATAAAACACAAATATATACTATAAAGGAAAATACAACATCATAAACGTTAATATACTTAATAAAGTTGATTCAATAATTGAGTCATCCTGTTCTAAGCATTACTTTTTTATTGAATCGTACAAACAAGCATAATAAATATAAAAAAAATCAGTTACTTTGTTATAATCATGCATTACGTGTTATGAAGTATTGTTTTTTGTCTTATTTATGGCTTCTACTTGTAGCCTTAGTTCTCTTCTCCTGTAAATCGGCTAAGCTGAGTGATGCAGAAGAAAAACATCGTATTGGCGAATATTATGAAGCAGCAGCCATATACCGTAAAGTATACACAAAAACAAAACCTCAAAATCGGGATCTAAGAGGATATATCGCCTTCCGAATGGCGGAGTGCAACCGGATAATAAACAACACACCGCGAGCATCAAGTGCATATATGAATGCAATACGCTACAACTACCCAGACAGTATAGCTATACTCAGATTGGCCCAAATGCTTCATAAAACAGGTAAATATGGGGATGCTATCAAGCAATACGAAGCATTCTTAAAATTAAATCCGCAAAATAAATTAGCACTGAACGGAATCAATGGATGCCTGCTTGCTCCTGAATGGAAAAAAACACCTACCCGATATACTGTAAAAAAGATGGATAAATTCAACTCCCGGCGGAGTGAATTCAGTCCCATGTTTTACGGCAGCAATTTTGACCAACTCTATTTCGCATCTTCCAGAACAAAAGATAAAGAGAGCAAGATCAGCGCTATAACCGGACTTGGGAATAACAATTTCTATCTGGCAAAAAAAAATGAGAAAGGCGAGTGGCTTGCTCCCGAAGAGATCGAGGATGAAGTTAATACAGAGTTTGATGAAGGAACACCCTCATTCAGCGCTGATGGAAGATCCATGTATTATACGTATTGTTCGCAAGATCCTGAATCTTCCAGAACAGCCGAAGTCTATGTTTCTTCACGTAGTAATGCCAAATGGGGAAAGGGTGTAAAAGTTCAATTATTGAAAGATTCGGTCACAACCCTTGCCCATCCTTCCATTTCACCAGATGGGAAATATCTTTTTTTTGTATCTGATGCCATGGGTGGCTATGGAGGTAAAGATATATACAGGGCACGTGCCATAGGGAATGATTTTGGACCGATAGAAAACCTGGGTCCTCAGATCAATACAGAAGGTGATGAGGTATTTCCATATGTAAGAGATTCCGTTACACTCTATTTTGCTTCAGACGGACATCCGGGCATGGGAGGCTTAGATTTATATAAGGCAACCCGAACTCCTGATGGAAAATGGGAGATTGAAAATATGCAGACTCCTATAAATTCTGCAGCGGACGACTTCGGAATAACCTTTGCCGGCACAAAAGAGACGGGTTTTTTCAGTTCCAACAGAAATGATGCCAGAGGAAATGATCATCTTTTCTCATTCGATCTGCCTTCAATAACAGTACAAATTGAAGGTATCGTATCTGATGCGGATGAATATCCCATAGAAGATGCTGTTATACGGATTGTTGGCAAAGACGGATTAAATGAAAAAGTAATGGCCAAGAAAGATGGCTCTTATAAAGTAGAGTTAAAACGTAATAATTCGTATGTTATGATGGCTAGCGCCAGAGGCTATCTTAATCAGAATTTCGAACTGGTGACTTCTGCGGAAGAAAAAAACGAAACCTACATAGTAGACTTCTTCCTCTCACCCATATCCAAACCTGTTTTAATTGAAAATATCTTCTATGATTTTGACAAAGCCAGCTTACGGCCAGACTCAAAAACGGCGCTCAATGAGTTAATAAAAATGTTGAATGATAACCCGAATATAACGATTGAACTCGCAGCCCATACAGACCGGAAAGGGAGTATCGAGTACAACGAGTCGCTGGCTCAGCGCAGAGCCCAGTCGGTGGTAGATTACCTGATAGCCGGAGGCATAGAAAAGGAGAGACTTGAAGCTAAAGGATATGGAAAAAATATGCCTAAGGAAATTAATAAAAAAATGGCACGAAGTTTCGACTTTCTGAAAGAGGGGGACAAACTAACAGAAGAATTTATTCTGAATCTGCCACCCGAACAACAAGATATCGCTGATCAGATTAACCGTCGTACCGAATTTAAAGTCTTAAGAACGAATTACAAATTATATTAAAGCTACAATCCAGGCTTTTTCCTTGCGATTTTAAAACAATTCTTTCGATTATAGGTTTTATCCATATGGTTTAAGAATGAATTTAAAGGAGTACTTGGCATTTTTTCTTCACAGCAGACTCCATATATTCAATAAACATGAATGAAAAGTTTACTGCTATGGATACAAAGAAAAAGATTGTTATTGTAGGAAGCGGGTTTGCAGGCATCAGGCTAGTAAATGAATTAGATGAAAAATTGTTTGAAATCACGCTTTTAGACAAGCTGAACAACCATCAGTTCCAACCTCTGCTTTATCAGGTTGCCACAGCTCAGATAGACCCTTCCAGCATTTCTTTCCCTCTTAGAAGCGTATTTAAAAAGAAAAAGAATATTCATATAAGAATTGCAGAAGTAAGCAAAGTAGACAGGGAACAGAAAGAAGTGATCACAAATATTGGAAACTTTGCCTATGATTATTTAGTAATCGGAACTGGGTGTAAATCAAATTTCTTTGGCAATACTCAGATTGAGAATCATTCGCTCACGCTAAAATCAACCTCTGATGCGATTGCGATACGAAATCATATTTTACTCACATTCGAACGCATCATTTCGGCTTCAGAGCAGGAAAAGGAGAGATTACTGAATATACTTATTGTTGGAGCAGGACCAACCGGAGTGGAACTTGCCGGCGCCTTTGCTGAAATCAAGAATACCGTTTTACCGAAAGACTATCCGGATATTGATTTCAAAAAATTGAAAATTATACTTGTAGAAGGAAGTCAGAATACCCTGAACAATATGAGTGACACGGCCAAGAATGCCTCCCAAAAATATCTTCAAGAGATGGGAGTGGTTGTGAGAACCGGATTGCATATGACTAGTTATGACGGAGAAATTGCAGTATTTAATAACGGAGAAGAGATAAAAACAGGAACAGTAATATGGGCAGCAGGTATTACAGGTAATGCTATAGAAGGATTACCAGAGAATACAATCGTACGAGGAAATAGAATACATGTTGACCGTTACAACAGAGTACTGGGTTGTGTCGACGTATTTGCCATTGGAGATATCGCCTATATGGAAACTCCTAAATACCCCAATGGACATCCGCAACTTGCCAATGTAGCCATTAATCAAGCTATACGTCTGGCAAAAAATCTAAAAGCCATAGAGCAGAACAAGGACCTTATTGAGTTTGAATATAAAGACTTGGGTTCAATGGCAACTATCGGGAATCATAAAGCGGTAGTAGATTTACCATTCATTAAATTTGAGGGGTATTTTGCATGGATTGTCTGGATGTTTTTACATCTGATGCTGATACTCACAATTAAAAATAAATTGATAATTTTCTTAAACTGGGCATGGAGGTATTTTACAAAAGATAATTCATTACGATTGATACTTCCTCCGGTAAATAACAATAAACTTTAAAAAAGACACCCTCTTCGGCCAAAACCAAAGAGGGTGTCTTTTTATAGTATCATGCTGTTACAGAGACAGAATCCGAACGGCATCAAGCAAATCCCGATTGATAGGTTTGTCGTTTTTGATAGCCTTGGAGAAAGGTACATATACAATCTGATCGTTTTGAATACCGATCATAACATTTCGCTGGTCGTCCAATAACGCATCAATCGCAGCAATACCCATACGACTGGCCAGGATACGATCCTGTGCTGTTGGAGAACCTCCTCGTTGTAAATGGCCAAGAATGGTTACACGAACATCAAAAGAAGGATATTCCCTTTTTACACGTTCGGCTACACCCATAGCACCTCCGGTTACTTCGCTTTCGGCAACCAAAACGATGCTACTGTTTTTAGATTTACGAAAACCGCTTTCAATGGTTTCAGCCAATTGATCCTTTTCCATAGCAATTTCCGGAATAATAGCAGCTTCAGCTCCTGCGGCAACTGCACCATTTAATGCAAGGAATCCGGCATCGCGACCCATAACCTCAATAAAAAACAACCGATCGTGCGAAGTTGCGGTGTCTCTGATTTTGTCGACACACTCCATAATTGTATTTAAAGCTGTGTCGTAACCAATCGTTACATCCGTACCAAATAAATCATTATCAATTGTACCTGGCAAACCTACGATAGGATAATTGAATTCCTGTGCAAATATCCTTGCGCCGGTAAGGGTTCCGTCACCACCAATTACAACCAGCGCATCAATTCCCTCTTCCTTTAATTTATCATAAGCTTGTTTACGACCTTCAGGGGTTCTGAATTCCTGGCAACGAGCCGTCTTCAGAATTGTGCCACCCCGTTGGATTATATTGCTTACATTTTGAGTTTTAAACTGTTCAATTTCGCCTGTAATCAATCCTTTGTATCCACGGTAAATTCCTTTAACTTCAATATCGTTATATATTGCACAACGAGTTACTGCACGTACCGCAGCATTCATCCCCGGGGCATCACCACCGGAAGTTAAAATACCAATACATTTGATAGTTGTCATATCCATAGAATATTTTAATTCGCTGCAAAAGTAAGAATAAAATAATAATAGCGAGAATTTTGTTAGCTTTCTTCACAAATCTGAAAACATTTTATCACTTCACGGATTCATCGACTTTATTTTACCTGCAACTTCTTCCATAAGCCATTTAGGCGTGGATGTGGCCCCGCAGACCCCCACACTCTTTACCCAAGCAGGCAGCGGTTCTGTAATCTCTGCAGCTTCTGATATAAAAATGGTATTTGGGTTGGCCTTCCGGCATTCTTCAAACAATACCTTTCCATTCGAACTCTTTTTACCTGCAACGAAATAAATAAAATCATGTTTAG
Organism: Macellibacteroides fermentans; assembly: GCF_013409575.1. Classification (NCBI taxonomy): domain Bacteria; kingdom Pseudomonadati; phylum Bacteroidota; class Bacteroidia; order Bacteroidales; family Porphyromonadaceae; genus Macellibacteroides; species Macellibacteroides fermentans. The sequence goes on from NZ_JACCCY010000003.1 coordinate 14,983, forward strand.
GAGCAAAAACTTTTATATTTGGAATACGATTGGTAACCTGTCGGCATATCGTATCAAAATTCTCAAATTTCACATCATCAGCAATTCGCTCCTTAATAAAAGCAATTATATCCTGAAACCCTTGTAGTGGTTTAGTGGTTTGAGAAAACAAGACTATTCCTTTTGTAAAGTCGAGCTGTTCCAAATCCTCCACCTTTTCTACAACAATGGCTGTACCATCGGTTTGTCCAACAAGGCCATTTACCTCGGCGTGTCCTTTCTTGCCGTAAATTACAAGCTGTACATCCTCAGAGCGGGTTTCCATATACCGCTTATGTATTTTACGCTGTAACTGCAACACTACCGGACATGTTGCATCAACAATCGTAATATCGTTTTCCTTCGCTATCTGATAAGTGGAAGGCGGTTCCCCGTGTGCCCGAAGCAGCACTTTCTTACCTTTAAGCGAGGTCAGATCTGCATGCTCAATTGTTTCTAAACCCTGATGCTGCAGGCGTTCTACCTCCTGACTGTTATGAACGATGTCTCCCAGTACATATAACTTATCTGTCGAAGACAACTCACGCTCGGCACTTCCTATCGCGTTTACCACACCAAAACAAAAGCCCGATCCATTATCTATTTCTACTTCTATCATATTGCTTTATTCTCTTGTTACTCTGTTAAATTGAACAAGTAACCACGCCTTTTGTTCAGCGATAGACAAATGAGAATTATCAAGTTCCAGTGCGTCTTCAGCTCTGCACAATGGACTTTCAGCTCTCGTTGTATCTATAAGATCTCTTTTTTTCACATTTGCAAGCACATCTTCAAATATAGCAGGCTCTCCCTTCGCCATCATTTCGTCGTACCGTCTTTGAGCCCTCACCTCCGGTGATGCGGTAACAAAAATCTTAAGTTCAGCATTAGGGAATACCACGGTCCCGATATCGCGTCCATCCATGACAACTCCTTTTTGCTGTCCCATTTCCTGTTGCTTCTCAACCATAGCCTGCCTAACAAAGCCTATGGCTGCAATGGTACTTACATGATTGGCAACCTCCATTCCTCGTATCTCCTTTTCAACGTTTACTCCGTTAAGGTAGGTATCGGGTTTGCCACTTTCATTATTCATCTGAAATGAAATATGAATTTGATTCATTGCCGACCTTAAGCGGACTTCGTCAACCACCCCATTTTCAATAATTTCATTTTGCAGACAATAAAGAGTCACCGCTCTGTACATGGCTCCGCTATCTATATAAATATATCCGATCTCTTTTGCCAAATCTTTAGCCATCGTACTTTTCCCACAAGAAGAGTACCCATCTACTGCAATTACAATTTTCTTCTCCATTATGTAATATTCTTTTTTGCGTAATTATTAAAAACAAACAGTGCTTAACAGTATCTACTCCGCTAAACAACAGGGTCGTCGGATTCATTACAATAAATCCGACACAAATGTACTATTTTTATGGATTATCAGGGAGCAATATCTCCAAGGAACATAGAAAAACTAAGCATCAAGGAGGTAGCAGACGGATGATAACGGGCAACTGATACACCTACATCGAACCGGTTCACTTTTACTCCGGCCCCCATCGAAAATCCGCCAAGTTTATTACCATTCTGCAATTTCATATCTGCATTAGCTTTTGGATTAAAGCCCACTCCCAACCAAAAATTCTGGATAGGAATAAAATCAACCCCAAAAACCAGATGCTTTGAGAATGTTTTAACAAAGCTATCCTCCACTTTATTGACACCGTCAACAGACGAAAATTTCCATTTATTTAAATACATACCTGTAACTGAAAGCCGGAACGGGGCATGATTCATTTTTTTTGTGAATCCAATTTGCACATCCCAGGGCAAACGCAACCGATCTTCATTATATGCTTTAAGCTGAGCCCCCATATTTTTTAGCGTAAATCCGGCAGAAAATCCCTTATCGGGATTATAATAACTCAGTCCAACATCTACCCCCAAGCCGATTGATGTATATTTTTCTAAAGAAGAGTAAAGAAATTTAAGAGTCACCCCCCCACGCAAAAAATCGGTCAGATCATAAGCATAAAAGCCATTCAAACAAATATCATTGGCTGAAAACCGGCCAATGAGCTCATTACCTACCGACGTTTCATCAAATTGCCCGTAATTTATATAATGAGCACCAAGGGCAATCGTACTTCTTTCAGCAATAGCTTTAACGTAAAGAGCACTTGCCACATTGATGTCGGCAATATAATTCATATAATTCAGATTCACCATTTGATCCATTTCGCCTCCCAATAATGCAGGATTATGAAAAATCAACGAAGGATCTGTTTCAATTAATGAAACAGTATGTCCGCCTAAAGCATTTGCTCTTGAAGACGAAGGAAAACGAAGAAAAGTAAAAACCTCTTCTCCCTCTTGAGCATGAAGCGATCCCGCAACAAGAGTAAATAAAAGCATCAGAAGAATATTTCTCATATTTTTTTAAACAAAATGCGGTCAAAGGTACATTTTTCTGAAAAAAAAGTTTTTACTTTACCGCGCAATTCAGGGAAAATACAAATTTCACTAATTAAACGTAAAAAAGTGGTCGTAAGGTATAAATTGGCCAAAATTTTTACGGGTTAATATAAAAAAGACAAAAAGTATCAACTATTTTGTTTTTTAATGATTGTGGTATAAAATAATTTGTATTTTTGCAGTATTGAAAAACACATAAAACATTATAAACGTATGGAAATCAAAAAATCACCGAAAGCAGACCTGGAAAAAGGCAAAATGACATCCCTGCTAATGGGTATGGTTGTTGGCCTTGCTATTCTGTTCGTTGCATTCGAATGGAGTAACAGAGATGTAAAGGTTGCACAAGATCAAGGTGTTGCTGATGTTATTGCAGAGGAGCAGATTGAAATTACTCGTCCGGAAAACACTCCTCCTCCTCCTCCTCCTCCCCCTGCTCCGGTTGTAACCGAAGTATTGAACGTTGTGGAAGATGATGTGGATCTTGAACAACAAGATATTGTAACTTCTGAAGATAACCAGAAAGCAGCTCAGACACAAACCTATGTTGCACCTAAAGTTGTAGAAGAAGAAGAAGAATCTTCACAGCCTATCTTTACTGTTGTAGAAACTATGCCTCAGTTCCCTGGTGGTGACGCTGCATTGCTACAGTTCCTTGCTAAATCTATCAAATATCCGGTTATAGCACAGGAAAACGGTATTCAAGGTCGTGTAATTTGTGCATTCGTTGTAAACAGAGACGGTTCTATCGTAGATGCAGAAGTGCTTCGTGGTGTAGACCCATCTTTGGATAAAGAGGCTCTTCGCGTAATCAACACGATGCCTAAATGGTCTCCTGGAAAGCAAAGAGGAAAACCTGTACGTGTTAAGTATACAGTGCCTATTACTTTCAGACTTCAATAGTACTTTAGTTTTATAAATATAAAAAAGGCTGCGTTCGTTCTGCAGCCTTTTTCATTTCAAATAATCAGTCATGTATTCATTTAAAGAAACACTTAATAGAATAGAAAATGAAGTATCCCAACTTCGTTTTTCCAGACACCCTCAATCCTTATATGCACCGATTGAATATATTCTTGAGATAGGGGGAAAGCGAATCAGGCCGGCACTTACACTTCTTGCCTGCAACCTATTTGACGAAGATGTTGATAAAGCAATACTACCAGCTCTGGGCATCGAGGTATTCCATAACTTCACTTTGCTGCATGACGATCTGATGGATCAGGCTGATAAAAGAAGAAACAGGCCTACCGTACATAAAGTATGGAATGCAAATACGGCAATCTTGTCTGGAGATGCCATGATGATCTATGCATACCAGCTGATTGCCGAAGCACCTTCAAAAAAATTAAGTGAGGTAATAAACTTATTTTCAAAAACGGCTCTCGAAATCTGCGAAGGTCAGCAGCTGGACATGGAATTTGAAACAAGAGACGATGTTACAGTAGCAGAATATATCGAAATGATCCGGCTTAAAACAGCTGTTCTACTTGCTTGCAGCTTAAAACTTGGGGCGATAATCGGAGGAGCTTCAGAGAAAGACGCATCTCTTCTTTATGATTTTGGAATTCAAATCGGTCTGGCTTTTCAACTTCAGGATGATCTGCTGGATGTATATGGCAACCCGGAAACATTTGGCAAAAACATAGGGGGTGATATCTTATGTAATAAAAAAACGTTTTTACTAACGAATGCCTATAAACTTGCAAACACGAATCAGTTGGATGAGTTAAACAGATGGATGAACAGCCGGGAATTTATTGCTTCAGAAAAAATTTCAGCCATTACCCAACTATATGATAAGATGGGAATCCGCAAACTCACAGAAGAAAAAATACAGGATTTCTTTGCAAAAGGGATGGAAGCACTTGAATCGATAAGCGCAGAATCATCTAAAAAAGTAATTCTAAAAGAGGTTGCCAACAATCTTATGTTTAGAGAGGTATGAATCTGATAGATACCCACAGCCACTTATATGCTGAAGAGTTTGATGAAAACAGAGATCTTTTGATTCATGAAGCTATAGAATCCGGGATAGATAAGATATTACTTCCCAATATTGATTCGACATCAATTGATCGCATGTTTTCTCTCTGCGACGCTTATACCGGCTTTGTATTTCCTATGATGGGGCTTCATCCAACTAGTGTTGATTGCAACTATGAAAAAGAATTGGAACAAATTCAGTCTTTATTAGAGATAAGAGAATACTGTGCGATTGGAGAAATAGGAATAGATCTCTACTGGGATAAAACCTACCTGAAAGAACAAGAAATTGTTTTTGAGGAGCAGCTGCGTTGGGCTGTAAAAATGAATTTACCGGTAGCGATACATACAAGAGAAGCATTTCCCGAAGTTTTACAATGTATCCACAATGTTGGTAACGACAAGCTGAGCGGGGTATTTCACAGCTTCACCGGAAATGAAAAAGAGTTAGACGCCGTTCTGGAGTTAAATAACTTTAAAATTGGCATCAATGGAGTGGTAACCTATAAAAATTCCACATTACGGGAAGTCTTAAAAAGAACCTCTATAGATAAAATTGTATTAGAAACAGATGCACCCTATTTGCCTCCGGTACCCTACAGAGGAAAAACCAATCTTCCAATATACATTTGGAAGACAGCCGAAAAAATTGCAGAGATTTTTGGATTAAGTGTTAAAGAAACTGTAGAAATTACCAGAAACAACACATTGGAATTATTTAAAATAGTTAATAAATAATGGCTCTGATTTATTTTGAGGGCTTATTTAAAATTATTGCCCTCAATGTTGTTGATATATCAAGCAAAAACTTTAGATTTGTGCGCTCATTCATTTGCAGATGAGATTTTTTTTGTAATTTGCGCTCGTTTTGAGGATAGGGAGCTTGCGTTTGTATTGGAGAGATGCTCGAGTGGTTGAAGAGGCACGCCTGGAAAGCGTGTATACGCCTAAAGCGTATCGCGGGTTCGAATCCCGCTCTCTCCGCATAATATCATGAATTATTAAAAACAAAAACAAAAATAAATAAGAGAATTATTAATCTTAAAAATTAAACACACAATGAAGAAGTTATTTGCAATTATCGCATTCTTGGGTTTATTTACCCTGGGTATCTCTAATGCAGCAATGGCGCAGGATGAAGCTGCTCCTCAGACTGAACAAGCTGCTGACCAGTCAGCTGTTGAAGGTGGTATCCACAAGGCTTTAAAAACAAAATTTATTGAAGGTGGTGCCGACTTTATGAGCTTGGTTGCTATCGCTCTTATCTTTGGTTTGGCTTTTAGCTTGGAAAGAATTATCTATCTTAGTTTAGCTGATACAAACCCTTCAAAATTACTTAAGAAAATCGAAGAAGCTCTTGAAAAAGGTGATGTAGAAGGTGCAAAAACAATTGCTCGTGAAACAAGAGGACCAATTGCGTCTATTGCTTATCAAGGATTAATGAGAATCGACCAAGGTGTTGATATCGTTGAAAAGTCAATCATTTCATACGGTGGTGTACAAGGTGGTTTGCTTGAAAAGAACCTTTCTTGGATTACATTGTTTATTGCTATGGCTCCATCATTAGGTTTCTTGGGTACAGTAGTAGGTATGGTTATGGCTTTCGATAAAATCCAACAAGTAGGTGATATCAGCCCAACGGTTGTAGCAGGTGGTATGAAAGTGGCTTTGATCACAACAATCGGTGGTCTTATCGTTGCTTTGATTCTTCAGGTATTCTACAACTATTTGTTGAGCAAATTGGAAGGTATTTTGAACAAGATGGAAGATGCATCAATCACTTTGATTGACCTTGTTATTAAATACAACTTAAAATTCAAAAAATAATTAAACCATGTCAGTTACTAAAATTAGAAAAACATCAAGCTGGACGTTATTAGCTGTATCGCTAATATCCCTTCTTGTTTTGGGGATTTACTATTTTGGTGGGGTTGTAGATCCTGCAGCTGAAATGGTAGAACCTGTATATACAAGCTTGCTTTTAAATTGGATTTATGCAATTTTTGCAGCTACATTGGTAGCTTTAGCAGTATTTGCATTGTGGGACATAGCATCTCTTGTACAACATGATCCAAAATCGGCTATTATGCCTTTAGGAATTTTAGCTGTATCAGCTGCAATTCTTATCATATCTTATTCTATGGGAGACGGAACTCTTCTTAATCTTGTAGGATATGATGGAGAACATAATACTGATTTCTGGTTGAAACTAACAGATATGTGGTTATTTACCACTTATATTTTGATTGCATTAATCTTGGTTTCATTATCTTATTTTTCAATCAAGAAAGTTTTAAGTAGATAAATTAGTAATAAGAATTAATAAACAACAAAAACAGTATGGCTAGAAGAAAAAGAAAAGCTCCATCAATTAACAGCTCTTCATCTGCCGACATCGCTTTCATGTTGCTTATCTTTTTCCTTATTACTACTTCAATGGATACAGACCGTGGTTTGGCAAGACGTTTGCCACCTCCAGTACCCAAAGAACAAAAGGACCAGGATGTTGATATTAAAAAAAGAAATCTGCTTGTAGTACTGATTAACAGTAACAACCAAATTCTTTGCGGCGATCAATACGTCGATATCAAGCAATTGAAAGACCTTGTTAAAGAATTCGTTCAGAATCCTTTTAACGATGAGCATAAACCGGAAAAGGTTGAAGAAGATGTTCCATTCTTTGGAAAAGTAATGATTACTAAGAACCACATCATATCCTTGCAGAATGACCGTGGAACAGAGTATCAAGCATATATCGATGTTCAAAATGAGTTGGCGAGAGCTTATAACGAATTAAGAAATGAGATATCCAAAGAAAAGTTTGGAAAGTTATTTGAAGCTTTGACAGAAGAACAACAAGACGCTGTAATTCAGATTTATCCACAAAAGATATCTGAAGCAGAGCCTAAAAATTATGGAGATAAAAAGTAATGGGAAAGTTTAGTAACGCAGGCGGTCGCGAGATGCCTGAATTGAATACATCATCATTACCTGACTTAGTATTTGCTTTCTTGTTCTTTATCATGATGGTAACATCAATGCGTGAAGTAACTTTGAAAGTGGTATTTAAGGCTCCACAAGCAACTGAGCTTCAAAAGCTGGAAAAAAAGTCATTGGTAACATTTATTTATGTTGGAAAACCCACTCAGGAATTGAGAGGAAAATTAGGTTCTGAAACACGTATTCAGTTAAATGATCAGTTTGCTGAAACATCGGAAATTCAGGATTACATTGCTCAGGAAAAGTCAAGTATGAAAGAAGAGGATGCCCCCTTTATGACAGTGTCTATTAAGGCAGACAAAGAAACAAAAATGGGTGTTATCACAGATGTAAAACAGGCTCTTCGTGAAGCATATGCATTAAAGATCAACTACTCTGCAGGTTTGAAAGTAGACTAAAAGAGAAGTATTATATTATAGAAAAGAGCCGGATTTTAAAATCCGGCTCTTTTTTTATTAACTCCATCTATATACATGTTTATATATAGTCTGTTTAATTGTTTCGAGATCGATTGAATCATCGTAACCGAAAGTCATAAATGCCATTGGTAACATTGGATCTTGGGGCCTGTATGGGGGTTGCTTATAAGGGAACGAATGGTAATGAAAACCATTTCTTTTATAGAATGAAATCCGGCTGATTTTAATCCTATCCAGAGGAGGTTCGACTTCCAGAACAACCATTCTTTTTAAATTCTGCAGAAACAGCGACAAAGCCTTACCACCATATCCCCCGTTGCGATGCTTTTCGTCAATAGCAAAATGCTCTATATAAACAAATGAGTCAAAATCCCACCAGGTAATAAAACCCACATATTTATCTGAATGCATTATAAGCTCCAAATTAAATCTTTTTTCACTACGAAGCAAATAGACCACATCAACAAAATCCCGACGTTCTACAAGCGGAAAAGCATCATTATACGTCAACTCTACCTGCCTTACTATTTCTTCATTAGAATCCGGCAAATACTTACAAACTATAAGACTCGAATCACTCATTCCAGGTTTAATTAATTTTTCAACAACAAAAGATATCAATATAAATTTATTTTCACACAAAATATAAATACTAACAGAAATTTCTTTACTTTTGTATTAAAATGTAAGAAACAGTTTTCAATTCAGACAAATATACAACAATATGGCACATCATCAACTTGGCGAACTTGACGAAAAAATATTAAAACTAATTATTGGCAATGCACGTATGCCTTTTTTGGAAGTCGCCAGAGAATGTAATGTATCCGGTGCAGCTATACATCAAAGGATACAGAAGCTCACAAACCTGGGAGTTATAAAAGGGTCTGAATTTATTGTTGACAACACAAAGGTTGGTTACGAGACTTGCGCTTACATGGGACTTTACCTGAAAACACCCGGACAATTCCCATCGGTTACAGAAGCTCTTAAACAAATACCTGAAGTTGTAGAATGTCACTACACTACAGGACAGTATGACTTGTTTATCAAGATATATGCTAAAAACAATCAGCACCTGCTAAACATTATTCACAACAAGCTCCAACCGCTGGGTCTGGCTCGTACGGAGACTTTAATATCCTTTAAAGAGGCCTTCAAACGACAGATCCCCATCGAAATAGATTACGAAGATTAAATAGAAAAGGTCCGGTTATCACAGGATAGCCGGACCTTTTTATGTTACACCAGATGTAAGTCTGAATTAAAATTCTGCTGTTTTTGGCGTACGGGGGAAAGGAATAACATCTCTGATATTCGTCATTCCGGTTACGAAAAGCAGTAAACGTTCAAATCCTAATCCAAAGCCAGAGTGAGGAGCAGTTCCGAATCTACGGGTATCCATGTACCACCAGATATCTTTTTCAGGAACTCCCATTTCTTTTGCTCTGCGGGATAACTTTTCATAATCTTCCTCACGTTGTGAGCCTCCGATAATCTCTCCGATTTTGGGGAACAGTACATCCATAGCACGTACCGTTTTTCCATCTTCATTCTGTTTCATATAGAATGATTTGATTTCTTTTGGATAATCAGTAAGGATCACCGGCGATTTGAAATGATTCTCTACCAAATAGCGCTCGTGTTCGGCAGCAAGATCGGCTCCCCAATAGATCGGGTATTCGAACTTATGACCGTTTGCAACAGCCTCTTCCAATATCTTAACACCATCGGTATAGGTCAAACGAACGAAGCTATTCTTCAATACAAACTCCAATCGCTCGATAAGCTCTTTATCGTACATCTTGCTAAGGAATTCAATATCCTCTTTGCAATTGTCTAAAGCCCACTGAATACAATATTTGATGAAGTCTTCGGCCAACTGCATATTCTCTGCAATCTCATTGAAGGCAACTTCAGGCTCGATCATCCAGAACTCGGCAAGGTGTCTGGGTGTATTTGAATTCTCTGCTCTGAAAGTAGGACCAAAAGTATAAATTGAACCTAACGACATGGCAGCCAATTCACCCTCAAGCTGACCGGAAACAGTAAGGCTGGTCTGTTTGCCGAAGAAATCATTGTCATAAATAATAGAGCCTTCCTCATTCTTCTTCAAATCATACAGATTCAGGGTAGTTACCTGAAACATCTGTCCCGCTCCTTCACAATCAGAAGCTGTGATAATCGGGGTATGAAAATAAAAGAATCCTCTGTCATGGAAAAAACGGTGAATAGCAATCGCCATATGGTGACGAATACGAAATATCGCTCCGAAAGTATTTGTACGAGGACGCAAGTGCGCAATTTCTCTTAAAAACTCAAGCGAATGACCTTTCTTTTGCAAAGGATAAGTTGCAGGATCTGCCGTTCCGTAGATCAGAATTTCTTTTGCATGAATTTCGGCATTTTGTCCTTGTCCCTGCGACTCCACAAGCTCACCATTCACACTGATACATGCACCTGTTGTTATAGGCTTGAGATACTCTTCTCCAAAAAGATCAACATCAACAACAATCTGAACATTATTAATTGTAGATCCATCATTCAAAGCTATAAAACTTACTTGCTTACTTCCACGGCGGGTACGTACCCATCCTTTCACGTTAACAGTCGTACCAAAAGCCTCGCTTTTAAGTACATCTACAATTTTTGTTCTAACAATGGTTTCCATTTTCTTCTTTTTTTCTAACGGTAATTAAACAAGATAGCCGATTATATCTCAAACCGGCTATGCCTGTATATTATTCAAATGCACCCATTCGAAGTGCATTCACTTCTCTTTCGTTCAGGTAACGCCATTTTCCACGGCTCAGGTTCTTCTTGGTGAGACCGGCAAAATAAACACGGTCCAACTTCACCACATGATAACCCAGAGATTCGAAAATACGACGTACAATACGATTACGGCCTGAGTGAATTTCAATACCCACCTGGCTTTTATCTTCTTCACTTGCATAGCTAATTGCATCGGCGTGGATTTCTCCATCTTCCAACTCAATACCATTTGCAATTTTCTCCATATCTTCAATAGAAACATTCTTATCCAACCAAACATGATAAATCTTCTTCTTTTTGAAAGAAGGATGAGTAAGTTTGGAAGCCAGGTCGCCATCGTTAGTCAACAACAACACACCGGTTGTGTTTCTATCAAGACGTCCTACAGGATAAATACGCTCCTGACAAGCATTCTTAACCAAATCCATAACAGTTAAACGTTCCTGAGGATCGTCAGACGTAGTTACACAGTTCTTTGGTTTGTTAAGCACGATATATACTTTGCTTTCAATCTGAACCTGCTTATCCTGGAACTCTACCTTATCGGCACGTGTAATTTTGGTACCCAACTCGGTTACAACTACATCATTTACCTTTACTGCACCATTTTGAATAAAGTCGTCGGCCTCACGTCTTGAACAAACACCGGCATTAGACAAGAACTTATTCAAACGGATCGGTTCGTTCGGATCTGCCAGCACTTCCTTATACTTAAGCTGCTTCTGGAAGTTATACTTAGCATTCGGATTATAATCGCTAGTACGTCTCTGCTGCGGACGGTTACCATAACCTCCACCGCGATTATTACCATAAGAAGGACGATTACCGCCAAATGAAGGTCTTCCTCCGCCGCGATTATCTCTGTTATCGTACGAATTTACGCGGGTATCACCTACACGCGGTCTTCTTTTCTTTATGCCGTCTGCCGTTGTATCACCCTCTGCTGCCGAAGCCGAATTAGGCACGGGTCTGGACGGTCTGTTGTCGAAATTAGGTCTCAACGGACGGTTAAACGGACGTTGTTCGTTACCATAGCCACGGTCGTTGTTGCCATACGAAGGACGATTGCCGTACGACGGACGGTCATTGTTTCCGTAAGATGGACGGTTTCCATACGAACGGTCGTTGTTACCATACGACGGACGATCATTGTTTCCGTAAGACGGACGATCGTTATTACCATAAGAGGGGCGTTCATTGTTACCATATGAAGGACGATTACCATATGAGGGTTTATTATAACCTCCTTCTCTGTTGCCGTAAGACGGGCGATTATTACCATACGAAGGACGCGCATTGCCTCCGTCGCGATCTCCATAAGGACGAGTCGGACGTGACGGACGGTCGTTGTTTCCGTATGAATTCCAGTTTTCTCCATACGACGGACGATTGTCGTAAGATCTGTAACCTCCACGATCATCACGCTCGGGACGATTATAGGGTCTACGTTCATAGTTATTTCCCTCAGGTCTGTTGTAACCCTGATTGTAAGGTCTTCTTTCACCTTCCTGGTCTGTGTTTTCCCGTCTGATACTTGGAATTATCTTTCTCGGACGCGGTTGAGATTCATCTCTTTCTTCTGTGCTCATTTGATATAATTGAATAATAAGTAATTACTAGCAACCTCACGGTTGCCCTTTGTTAACACTAAACTCCTGTATAATTATGCGGCGTTATAGCCTTTAATTCATTCTTTACCTCGTCACTAACATTTAATTCATCTATAAAACTACTAATTGACTGAGCAGTGATACCTTCGTTTGTTCTTGTAAGTGCTTTAAGAGCTTCATAAGGCTTTGGATAACCTTCTCTACGCAAGATGGTCTGAATACCTTCGGCAACCACTGCCCAACAGGCATCAAGATCACGATACAAAGCTTGTTCATTTAATAACAACTTACCGAGGCCTTTTGTTAAACTTTTAAACGCAATTTCTATATGCGCCATCGGAACACCTATATTTCTCAATACAGTAGAGTCTGTAAGGTCGCGTTGTAAACGCGAAACCGGCAGCTTAACAGACAAATGTTCCAGAATAGCATTAGCCATTCCAAGGTTTCCTTCTGCATTTTCAAAATCGATGGGATTAACTTTATGAGGCATGGCAGACGAGCCCACTTCACCAGCTTTAATCTTCTGTTTGAAATACTCCATGGATATATATTGCCAGAAATCGCGATTCAAGTCGATCAGGATCGTATTAATACGTTTCATCCCGTCAAACACTGCCGAAAGATTATCATAGTTCGATATCTGTGTTGTCCACTCTTCCCTTTGAAGCCCCAGCACCTCTCCTACAAACCGGTTACCGAAGGCGCGCCAGTCTGATGCGGGATAAGCCACATGATGAGCATTAAAGTTTCCGGTTGCACCACCGAACTTGGCAGAAATAGGAACAGATTTCAATAACGCCAGTTGTTGCTCCAGACGGTAAACAAAAACCATGACCTCCTTACCCAAACGGGTTGGAGAAGCAGGCTGACCGTGTGTTTTTGCCAACATTGGTATATCCATCCATTGCGTAGCATATTGTTTAAGCAGATCAATCACCTCTTGCAATGAAGGATAATACACCTCATTGAGGGCATCTTTCAGAGACAACGGAACTGATGTATTGTTTATATCCTGGGATGTTAAGCCAAAATGGATAAACTCTTTGCAATCTTCCAAAGACAGCAGATCGAATTTTTCCTTTATAAAATACTCGACAGCCTTTACGTCGTGGTTGGTTACACTCTCGATCTCTTTGATCCGTGCAGCATCTTCCAACGAAAAGTCCGTATAAATCTTTCTCAAATCTTCTTTAAGAGATGGAGATACGGTGGAATTCAATTGGGGTAAGAACTCTGCAAGCGTAATAAAATACTCAATTTCTACCTGCACTCTGTATTTAATAAGTGCGTACTCTGAAAAATAGGCCGCTAAACCCTCGGCTTTGTTTCTGTAGCGTCCATCTACAGGAGAAATAGCTGTCAGTGTTGAAAATTTCATATACATTATTAATATAGAGATGCAAAGGTAATTATTATTGTCGAGAAACCTGTAAAGTTGTATTTTTTTTATTTTTTTGGCTGAAATGTTTGGAGGAATAAAATAAAGCCGTATCTTTGCACCGTCTTAAAGAGAAAGACACAACAAAAATAAAATTTTGTGAAAGGGCGTTTAGCTCAGCTGGTTCAGAGCATCTGCCTTACAAGCAGAGGGTCGGCGGTTCGAATCCGTCAACGCCCACCTTTCATAAATAAAAAACATTTCGGGCGTTTAGCTCAGCTGGTTCAGAGCATCTGCCTTACAAGCAGAGGGTCGGCGGTTCGAATCCGTCAACGCCCACAGAAGGAGAGTAGTTTTACTCTCCTTTTTTTATTCCCTCCCCCTCAGACAAATCAAAAGAAAATCTGGATCAACGTAAAAAGTTTAGGAATCAATGCTATGCATGTCACTTTCACACTCTAAATAAAAAGAATGCTTCGTCTTTGATCCCTCTAAATACCCTTTTAAAAGCTTCAATCTTAGCGTTGAATGATTCACAACAAAACCTCACAGCTAGAAATTGCTCGTGTTATTGGTGTTCATCGTCAGACTATCAGTGCATTTAGTAAAGAAAACAATTTGCAACAACATATCCCACTAATGTTCTTTTATTATACTGAAAGAAATCTTATCTTTATACTGAAAGAAATTCAATAACGCTGGATCAAGATGGAGGATCACGAACAAATTGGATCATGAATAAATTCAGTATCCCGTATCGTATATCTTATTAAGTTCTTCACGCAATGCTCTTCTGTTTTTATATGTTGCTTTGAGATCGATAATAAGGTTTCTCACAGCATCGTCACCACCAAGTCTCTTCATATTCATTATATATCGGCAAGCATCAATATAGTAAGACCTTCCCACATTTTTTTCAACGAATACTCGTATTTCAGAATCATAAAGATCAATAAGCTGGTCTTTATATAATAAACTTAAATCCTCTTCTGCATCTGCAATCCTACGAAGGGTTAAGTTCTTTTGCAAGAGGACAAGATAACGATCCCAGTACTTCTCCCAAACATATATATGAACCAGTTTTTCATAATTATACCAATAATCTTTTGCAATAAGTTCTGCTATCATTTTCTCCAGATAAACATTCCACGAGTCGCCCGGAACAGTTGTCTTTAAAAGATCATAATACTCTTTAAATGATTCCTCTTCGGAGCTTCCCTCTAATATAAAATAGCGAGCTAATCGTATCGTATTTTCAATATCTCCGGTTTTCCGATAGATTTCTAACTGATATTTCCTCCATTTATCACACCGCCTGAAAGACTCTTCTTTATCTAGCTCAATGGCATCATTCAATAGTTTCAGTGCGTATTTATAATCTTTAGAGTTTATTGCTCGCTTTACTAATTTTTCTCTAAAATCAGGATTTGAAACATTTTCTATCAAATATTGATTTATAGCCTCTTCGCTCTCTGTCATAAGCAATAATTCGTACATCATCTCCTGAGCTTTTCTATAATTCCTATCCCAACTATTTCCTGTAGGATGAATACTTTCAATATTAATACGAAGCCGTTCTTTTTCCTCTGGTTTTTTAAAAAGTTGGATCGCTAACTCAATAAGGTTTAAATGCCAGGCCCATCCATCTAATTTACCAGTCTCAAATGCAATCATCAGCTCATTAAACAGATCACCACGCTGTATTTCATCTAAATTGGATTCGATAATCTCTTTAATCAGGTCGAAAGCCTCATCAATAGCGCCTATTAGATAACCATCACTATCGTCTGCATTAATTATCACAGAGGTAACCTCTTCCAATACAGAAAAAATTATAGTTAAAGCCTGACTGTTATTTCCATTCTTAATAGACATTGCGGCTATATCAAGAATTTCCGATAGGGCAGAATGGAATTCTTTAACCTCCCGATAGTCCATATAACCATGTCGATCGGTAGAAGCTTGAATCAAATTCTTAATTTGATTTGCATAAATCGGTTTTGAGGAGGAATCCGGCACATTAACTTTAGCAAATTGCGACAAGAAAAGAGCCCGGAAATCCCGGTCATCGGTACAGGTACGCCGAACAAAATCTTTAAGTTCATTTACATTCAATGCGTCAAGAATCCTATCTATCCTATAATCATTCAGAATCTCATCGGGTAAAGAATTAGCATCATCTTCTGCCTCCATTGTTTTCGACGTAACAAGATAATCCTGCAAGTCTTTTCTAACTTCAAAAAGAGAGGCTACAATGTGTTTACATACAACCCCATTACTAGCTGGGCATTCGCAGCTATAGTTTTCAACCCTCTTATCGGAAATAGTCAAATTAACGATAATACGTTCCGTATCTTGTAGAAATGTTCTGAATTTTCCATTGTCAAGTTCAATCAACCTCTGTACGCGACCTGCTATATAATATCGAAGTCCCTCTTCCAATACGGACTTTTCAAGCTGATCTTCAAATTCTTCAAATACGATTCCCATTTACTAACTATTTAGAGCTCAATTTATATTACCACACTTCTCACAAAGAATCAGATATTCAAGTCTATTAATTTCACAACTGGCACATTTGCAATTCATAAATAATGGCAAAACAGAATCAATAGATCGCAATATCATTACAAGCTGTAAAAATAGCTAAACATTGGATTCTAAGCTCACAAATAAGCAGCTTTCTACGCATTGAATATCTTTTCACCGCCTTAAACTATCCACCGGATTACTTAAAGCCGACTTCCATGTAATTGCGCTAACCGACGCAAGAGAAACAACAGAGACTAAGAGTAATGAACCAAGGCAAGAATAAACAGAGATATCAATGCGATAAGCAAATTCCTGCAACCACCGTTCAGATACTACACAGGCCAAAGGGATTGCAACAATAGAGCTGATAGCAATCCACAAAAAAACAGGCTTAACCAACAGACCTACGACTTGATACGTCTTTGCTCCGTTTATTTTCCGAATAGCGATTTCCTTAGTACGTTGGCGAACAGAGTAGTAAGATATGCCAAACAGACCAAAGCATATAAGTATAACACTGATAATTGAATACATCCTAAGCATTGCTGTCATCTCAATAATTTTGCCATTACGCTGAATAAACGTTTCATACATCTCGGTATAAGAAAAATACTCATCCGGCAGATATTGTCGCCAGAGTAAATTGAGATCATGTATAGTTTTATTATTGTCACTGCCATCCAGTCGAATTTGCATGGAGGCAGTCCCGTTTCCTTGTGTTTTGGATTGTGTAATTACTACAGGTAATATTTTTTCTTCCAGCGAGTTAATATAGAAATCGCTAACTACACCTGCAATCACAGATAATGTATCACCAGAATCCACATATTTCTTCAAAGGTTCTCCAAGTATATCCTGCGTCGATTTAGCCACTAGATCGACAAATGCTTTATTTACAAAAACAGCGTTGGAATATTTATCATGGATGTTTATCCATGGTTCACCGGCTATCTGTTCAATCTTCAAAACTCTGATTAAGCCGGTATCTCCGGATAACTGCAATATCGCTGACTGAAATTCTGCTCCATCTTCTTTTTTCATATCTGCATGCATAATCCATGAATTTAAAAGAGAAACATCAGACGTAGAGACACCCGTCACTCCCGAAACAGATGTAATAGCCGATTTCAACGATGCCATCCGGTTCTTATCTCCGTTTAGTTCAACAACATTACGGTACCTGTCTCCTCCCCTTTCCAATAACTGCAGCTGACTGTTTGCGGTGAACATGGCTATTAACAATACGATGGCTATCACAAACTGGACTGAGACCAACACTCCTACCCATCTGTTCTTTTGTTTCACTAAATAAGTTTTTGAATAATCGGTATTGACTCTGCCTAATTTCAAACTGATAAACAGTGATGCCGTAATTGCAAGGAATAATGCGATGCTTACTGTATAAGGAAAAAATTCTTTACTATAAAAATAGGAGGATGAAAACCCGGATGAAACAATCTTATTGAAGATTGGCAGGAAATCATTCATTAGCAACAATGAAAGCAGGAAGGCGATAATAACCATAAAAAAGAGATCTCCAAACAACTGAATACGAATCTCACGCTGTGTAGCGCCCATTAACTTTTGCGTCTGTAAGGTCTTCTGCTGTTGTATTACACGAGATAAACTCATGTTTAAGTAATTAAAAACAGCTATAAATAAAACAAGAATTGCCGAGATCAATCCAACCATTAGCAAGTTGTCTTTCCTGCAATGCCAAAAACTCAGGATCTGTTGATTATAAGTGGTGGACAAGGCATTATCCAACGTAATAAAAAAGTATTTCCCTCCGGCCAATGTCTGGATCTTATCCTCATTTACTTTCGCTTCAAAACGTTTTAAATCAGCTTCTTGAGTCATAAATAAAAGGGTAGCTCCACCCCACAGACTTTCAGGATCATAAATTAATCCGTCGAAGTTTACAGCCGACTGACTTCGATCCTTTACCACTGCGTTTACAACATATACTTGTTTTGTAACCTTACCGTCGAAGTCTTCCACCCCCAAAAGGATCTCCTTTCCAATTGCATTCTGCTTTCCAAATAATCTGCCGGCTTGTTTTTCACTTAAGGCAATCGACCGGGGATTATCAAAGGTATTCCACGATCCGTATAGAAGTTCAAACGGGAAGAACAGTGGAAAGGACGGATTTACGTTTATTATTTCGATTGGATCAAAGGATTGGTGACCAACTTCAATATACTTGACCGGTAAACTATTCAATTGCAAATAATCTTCAACCTCCGGATACTTTTCCTTTAATTGGTCGGGAATCCCGGATTGCATATAAGCAACCTTTTCTCCGGGCTTTGAAGGCAGATCCTGCATAGTCCAGATGATACGTTCTTTATTAGGATTGCTGTATTCGATATTATATTCGTGGGTAACAAATGCTACCAGCATATTCGTAAATGCAATGCCAACCGTTAAACTTAGAATAGCAATACATGCAAATGTTTTATTTCGCCACCAGTTACGGAAAATTAAAGTAACAAAGGTTTTCAACATAGTATTTGTATTAGTGTCAATAGGAAATCGTGTCGGGTACAACCCTGCCGTCAAATAAATTAATTATCCTCGAAGCATATCCTGCATCGTGCTCACTATGGGTAACCATTACGATGGTAGTACCTTCGCGGTTTAAATCGGACAACAGATTCATCACCTCAGCACCGTTTTTACTATCCAGATTTCCGGTGGGCTCATCGGCAAGAATCAATTTGGGATTTGCAACAACTGCACGCGCAATGGCAACGCGCTGTTGCTGACCACCCGAAAGCTGTTGGGGGAAGTGCTTTTTTCGGTGCGATATGGCCATACGGGTCATCGCTTCATTCACGCGCCTTTTCCGTTCGTTTGCGGGAATCTTCATATAAAGCAAGGGCAATTCTATATTTTCAAAAACGTTGAGCTCTTCAATCAAATTAAAACTCTGAAACACAAATCCTATCACACCTTTACGCAGGTCGGTTCTATTACTCTCTTTCAAATACGACACATCTGTTCCATTCAGTATATAGGAGCCGGAAGAGGGGTTGTCCAACAAACCGAGAATATTAAGCAGGGTTGACTTTCCACAACCCGAAGGCCCCATTATAGCCACAAATTCGCCTTCCGCAATCTCGATGTTTACATCGTTCAATGCCCATGTTTCAACCTCTTCCGATCGAAAAATCTTTTTTAAATCTACTGTTTTAATCATGATAGTAAAATTACATATTATTATTCATTCTTTTTTACGAGTGTATTGAATCAGACCGATTTCACTGTTTCCGCCGGGTTTTCACTGGCTGCCTTATATAACTTTGATAAGATGCCGGCAAGCACAATCAGAAGAATCAGACCAAATACACTTACAAAAATCCACCACTCCAAATGGATACGGCAGACGTATTGTTCCAACCAACGCTGCATCACATAAACTCCCATGGGGAAAGCGATAATACACGCCAGTACGGTTACAAAAACGTATTGTTTGATAAACAACCTAAATATCTCTGAGATGCATGCTCCATTTACTTTGCGGATTGCAATCTCTTTCCTCCGTTGATTACATGAAAATGTAATCATGGAATAGACCCCGAAAGTCACAATCAGGAGGGCTACTAAGGTCATCAGGCCCAACAATACAAGCAGGTATCGTTCCGATTTGGTATAATCGGTATAAACATCATCCATATTTAGTATGGTGACTCCCTTTGTTACACCGCTTTTAGCAAATACAGCTAAAATAGCCTGTTCGGTTTCAATTCTATTGTCCGGACTATATTTATAAGCATAAAAACCCGAAACACCTCCATTATCCGGCTTTTTACTCTGCAGAGATCTGTACACACAGGGCAGAACAGGCAATAACGGCGAATCAATATACAGATCCGGAATGACACCTACGATAACCCAATCCTGTAGCTTCTTCCCTATCGGATCATCAAAGCCAAGCACTCGTTTGGCAGTTTCATTTATCAGGCACTCTTCCACTATACCCTGTCGCAGGTTCCTTCCGGACAAAATAGGGATAGAGAAAAATTGTGTAAAATCCGGACCATTCACATTAACAATTTCAACCTCCACTGCTTCAGTAAATTTCTTGTCGCCTGCCTCCGAAATTTTGCTGCTTGCTCGTCCGCCGCGCGGTAAAAATATCCGGTTAAACGGTATCACCTCTTCAACCCCCTTAATTTTCTGTATCTCATCTATGGGAATTCCTCCATACCAGGACTGAATCGTATTAATATTGAACCTGTCAAATCCAATATCCGAACGATTTAGATTTCGTAACTGCAGATAAAAAACAAGCGAACAAAATAGCAACAACACGCCAAATATCAATTGGATCAACAAGCTTACCACCGTAAACCTATTCTGAATTCCTCCAAATACTTTCGTCTCCGGTTGGATATTTTCCCTGATACTTCGCTTCATCAGCAAACGAATGGGGAAAAATGCTGTAACAATCGAAATGATGGCAATGGAACAACCATACAATAATGCTTCAAGCATAAAATAAGATCTTGGAGCCTCTATCATCGACAGTTTCAAAAATGAGGGGTAAAGGCATTCGGTCAGCAAGCCTCCTATAAAAAGAGATATAAACAAAACCAACAAGAATTCGGTCATCAACATCATCAGAAGCTGTTTGTCCGACGAACCATTTACTTTTCGCAGGGCAAGCTCTTTCCCTCTCATTTTTATTCTGTTTACAAAGAGCATAAGATAATTAAAAAGACCGCAAAAGATTACCATCAAAGAAACCGCAGCAAAAATCTTTAAATGATTAAACTGAATGACAGTCTGTTCATTTGGTATCTGATAGTGTGCCTTCCTCAACGGAATAAGCTTGAAAGACATTATCCCCTGTTGAGAATTTTCGACTTCGATTTGACTCATCTTTTTAGCCAATGCATTTACATCGGCACCTTCCCTAACTTTAAGAAATGTAATTGTGTGTGAATAACACCAGTCACAATCTTTGTCTTTACGTGGCCGGCGCGGACTTATTTGTATTACATCAAAGGGTACATTGCTATGGTAGCTTCTATCGGGGATTGATCCGGAAAAAAAAGGATTTGGATCTTCACCCACTGCTTTCAGCCGTTGCATCATTGATTCTGTGGCATAAAATACATCCGAAGGGATAGGATGGTTAATAAGTGGCTTGTTCTCTGCATAAAACACATTAAAAAACGAAGTATCTGTAATGATCTGAATACAATTGGCAATAGAATCTTTTTGATTATTATAATAAAAGAAGTCCTTATATTCATCTACAGATGTAGAAATATCGATAGATGTAGCTGCCTCAACCTCCGGGAAGGTCGATTCAAGGTAGAGGGCTAACGGTTCGGGGGTTATATTTTGTATACCACCGGTCAATTTAGGATCCACCTTCACCACCTGATAAATACGGTCGGCATCGGGAGTAAAGGAATCGTACGAATATTCGAAGGAAATCCAGGACATCGTAAACGAAAAAGCCATAAATCCGATTGCCAGGCCTAAGATGCTGATAACAGACTGAGCCTTATATTTGAGCAGGTTTCTCCATGCAACTTTTAAAAAGTACAAAATCATATTTTATTGTTTATAGTTACTCGTTTATTACTAATTCTTCCACATCTCCCAA
Organism: Macellibacteroides fermentans; assembly: GCF_013409575.1. Lineage (NCBI taxonomy): Bacteria > Pseudomonadati > Bacteroidota > Bacteroidia > Bacteroidales > Porphyromonadaceae > Macellibacteroides > Macellibacteroides fermentans. Next base: position 36,808 of record NZ_JACCCY010000003.1, read on the forward strand.
GCGGGTATATCCATTCACCACCACTTTGTCTCCGGCACTCAATCCGCTCAGTATTTCATACTGTACGGGATTTTGCCTGCCAACGGTTATAGGTGTGCGAATGGCTTTACTTCCGGACGCATTCAACTTATAAATCCAGTGACCGCCAGTGGATTGATAAAAATCACCCCGGGGAATCACTATTGCAGTTTCCGGCAAGCCTAATTCCACCTGTACACGATAGCTTTTCCCGATACGTACATTCTCCGGTTTCGCTCCGGTAAAAACCATATCTACCTTAAACTGACGATCTTTCACTTCGGGAACCACCTTGGAAACCTTTAACGGATATTTCACTCCCTGATAGGTTACGGACGCCGGAAGTCCCACCATGATTCGATCAATATAATATTCACTTAACAACGTATTTATTTTATAATTGTCCATCACCTTTATTTCTCCTATATTCTCTGCTTGCCCCACCCGCTGTCCGAGTGTAACATTCAGAAAACTAAGCTGACCATCCATAGGGGCCCGCACAACTAAATTATCCAGCCGGTTGCCGACATGCAATCTGTTTTTACGGGCACGATCCAGATCATTTTCCATCAATTCGCGTCGCAGACAAGTAGCAGAACTGTCCTGTCTAAGTCCATCCATCAACAAAGCGGTACTTCTCGCCTTGAAAGTATACTCTTCGCGTTGCACCTCAAGCTGAGCCTTACTTTTAACACCCATCCTGAATTCCTCTTCGCCTAACTGGAAATCCTTCGCCAACCGGTTCAGTTCAAATTCGGCTTGCAAGGTCTGCTGCTTCAAAAGTATTGTTTTTTGATCCATTTCCAGCCTTCTCTCCTGATAAAGGATGCGTTGTTTCTGCCATTCGTCTTCCTGCTCTTCAATTATGCGGGTCAGCTCCGGATTATTCATCACTAAAATGGTATCTCCTTTTCGTAACATGGCTCCCTCTTCGGCAACCAACTGCTGTACCATACCTGCTTCCAATACATTGAGTTTGATTGTAAGAATAGGTTGCACAATCCCCTCTGCATCCACATAATCCAGAAACTTGGCCTGTTCCACTTCTGCAACACCAATTTTATTGGCATCGATCCGCAGCTTCTTTACACCCGACAAATTATAAATTACAAACACTATAAAAGCACAGAAAGCGGTTATCGCCCACAGATACAATCTGTACCGTACCCAGACAGATCTCTTTGGGAGGGGTTTATCCATCGATGTATCTGTCGATTCATGGAAGGAAGCTGACTTATTCTGATTATCCATTTTGCTTTTAGTTGGTTTTCTTAGTTATTGAATTGCACTTCGGGCAGATAAATGGGAACGTTTGAGGCAAAATCGTACCCGGTAATACTGCGTAGCCCATAATAAAGACTCCAATAAATTTTAAGTTCGTTGATATAGGCACGTTGCGAACTATCTTTTTCGGAGATTGAGGCATTCAGATCGAGCACAGTGGACTTCCCCAGCAAATACAGTCTGTAGGCAACTTCATTCCGGCGAACGGCACGATCGGCAGTCATCCGGGCAATACGGATTTTATCCGACTGCAGATTAAACTGCTTCACAATCTTGAAAACATTGGCATCAAAGTCCGTACGTGCCTGCGCCAGATTGGTTTTTATTTTAGACAAGTTACTTTTGGCAACCTCAACCCTGCCTCTGCCAACGCCCCAATCCAGGATAGGAATACGGATACCCAGACTTACAAGCTGCTGGTCGAGGGGACTTCGGTAGGCGGAACGCAGGGTTTGGTCTGCCTGCGTTAATCCGAACTCAACATACAGATCCGCTTTCAGTCGGTTGGCAGCTTTGGTGTTTGCCACCATACTTTCGGCCTCAAGTTCCTGTAAGGCGAACGATTCCAGATCCGGACTATTCCGGTGGGCATACTTCAGGGCATCCTTTTCCAGAACGATAAATACCGGTACCGAGTCACTTACAATCGTTTCGATCTCTACAGTGTTGTTTATGCCCAGAAAACTTCGCAAATCCTGCACATTGTCGCTTACCTCGATGGCTGCGTTTAGTTTGCTGGTCTGCTCCGACAGGAAATTGATCTCCAGCTGAAGCATCTCGTTTTCGGTAATGGTTCCTATTTTATATCTTCCCCGGGCATATTGGAACAAGGTATCCGCCGCAGCATAGTTATAGGAGGCCGACCTCCAGTTACTTTGTGCCGTAGCCAGTTGAAAGAATTTACCAACAGCTGTGGCAGCAACCAGCTCGAGGGTCTCTATATACATTTTCTTTGCCTGCTGATACCGTACCGGCTCGATCTTCCGGTTCCACTTCAGGTGGTTATACCCAAACAGGTTTTGAGAGTATCCTATTACCAAAGGGGTAGACCTGTAGGATACCTGTTTATCTGAAAAAATATCCAGTCGCTGCAACCCCGTTTGAAAATATACGTTTCCTCCCAGAAAAGAGAGATTCTGACTAATCGTAACAGCTCCATCATTCAGCAGCTGGTTACGGTGCACAAACCCATCCTTTCCGTCGGAAAACGTAATGGAACTTATAGAGCGGTTTAGTGTTGTATTGGAACTAAAAGAGATACCCGGCAAGTAATCGGCCTTGTGTGATCGCCATGCCCAATAGGCTGCCCTGTACTGATGACGTGCAGCAATCGCTTGCGGAGATTGCTTTTGCGCCAGCAGCACAGCCTCCTCCAGTGTGATACGAAGCGTATCACCGGCATATGCCTTATCAAAGGAAAGCAGAATAAATAGTATGCAGATTGCTCTTTTCATGCAATACAGAATACAAAAGGGATGCCAAGAATATATCCGACTAGTTTACAAAGAGATATCAATTTGAGCACTTTTTATTTATGTGCATTTTCGCACAAACATGATGCGTTATCGCACCTGTTGTATACGGATATTATACCTATATTTGCCATACTATGCAAAAACAAGGTAACATACTAATTGTAGACGACAACGAAGATATTCTGTTTGCGCTTAACCTGCTTTTACAACCCCATGTAGAAAAGGTGAAAGTTACGACACAGCCCGAACGTATCGAACATTTCATTTCCACGTTCCACCCGGACGTTATTCTGCTGGATATGAATTTCAACCGGGATGCAAGCAGCGGACAAGAGGGTTTCTTTTGGCTCGAAAAGATTAAAAAGGCGGATCCGGATACGGTGGTTATATTTATTACCGCTTATTCAGATACCGATAAAGCGGTGAGGGCAATCAAAGCGGGTGCCACCGATTTTATATCCAAACCCTGGGAAAAGGAGAAGTTGCTTGCAACGGTTTCAGCGGCCCTGGAGCTTCGGAAAAGCAAGAACGAGATATCCAGTCTTAAGCAACAGGTAGCGGCATTGGAAAGCAACCATATCTTACCCGAAATTATAGGGGAAAGTACGGCGATGCAGGAGTTATTCGGCACCATCGAAAAATTAAAAGATACGGATGCCAATATCTTTATTTTGGGAGAGAACGGTACCGGAAAGGACTTAATAGCCCATTTGCTGTATGCCAACTCTCCTCGTGCCGGTAAATCCTTCGTTCATATCGATTTGGGTAGTATACCGGAACAACTGTTTGAAAGCGAGCTGTTCGGGTATACGAAAGGGGCCTTTACCGATGCAAAAAAGGAGAAACAGGGACGTATTGAAATGGCATCGGGTGGAACGCTATTTCTGGATGAAATAGGGAATCTGTTGCCGGCAATGCAATCGAAACTGCTTACAGTTATAGAGAAGAAGCAGATTATCCGCCTTGGGGCCACAACGCCTATCCCCATTAATGTACGGCTTATCTGTGCAACGAATGCCAATATTCACGATATGGTTGCGAAGGGTGAGTTCAGACAAGACCTTTTGTATCGCATCAATACCATCGAATTACATATTCCGCCGCTCCGCGAGCGGGGAAATGACATCGTACTCCTTGCCAATCATTTTATGCAACATTACGCTAGAAAATACAAAAAGGATATCCGGAATCTTTCGGCATCGGCTTGCCGTAAGCTTAAGGAGTACAGTTGGCCCGGCAATGTGCGTGAGTTGCAGCATGCCATGGAGCGTGCTGTAATTCTTTGTCAGGGTTACATGCTAAACGCAGACGATTTCATGCTTAAGCAAACATCCGTTGGCAGACTGGCCGATGAATGTCTAAATCTGGAAGAGGTGGAAAAAAATACGATCGAGAGGGCTTTAGGACTGAGCAACGGGAATATGAATCAGGCGGCCGACTTACTGGGAATCTCCCGTTTTGCTTTGTATCGCAAAATAAGTAAATACGAAAAGTAACATGAAGCTTACAAGCAAACAGCTATTTATACTCAAGATACTCTGTATCGTTGTGCTGTCTCTGACAGGTGCATGGCTTTATACGAAAACGCTTTATTTTTGCGCAGTTTTCGTGTTGGCCGGAATTGTGGGTCTGGCCTGTTCGCTGTATGCCGATCGCAGAAAATTGGTGGAACGAATGGAACGAATGATCTCCGAAATTCATCATGCCGATTTTTCTTCTCACTTTTCTAATCCGCATTCGGATAAGGAGATTGATAGTTTATCCACAAAGATGGACGAGGCACTGGAGGTATTTCGTAACCGGATGCACGATTCGATGATGGATGAAACCGAAACCATTGCCTGGCAGAAGCTGATCAGTGTGCTTACCCATGAGATAATGAACAGCATCGCTCCCATATTATCATTATCGGAAACATTAAGCGAACGGGATGTTGCAGCCGATGCCGATACGGAAGAATACCGGATTATGAAACAGGCGATGGAGACTATCCACCGCAGGAGCAAGGGCTTGCTTTCTTTTGTTGAAAATTACCGCAAACTCACCCGTGTACCGCAGCCAACGAGGCAAGCTATGGATGTAGCCCTATTATTCAAATCGCTGCATCAACTGGTGGAATCAGATCGTATCCATTTTACATATAGTGTATACCCCGTACATTTAATGTTTAATGCCGACCGCAGTCTGGTCGAACAAGTGATTATAAACTTGTTAAAGAATGCCCATGAAGCATGCCTTAACCAGGTAAAACCACAAATAGAGCTTAAGGCTGCTAAAGTTGGTAACGAGGTATTGATTACCGTATCAGACAACGGTCCCGGAATTTCGTCTGAGGCAATGGATAAGATATTTATTCCCTTTTATTCGACCAAACCCAACGGATCCGGCATAGGGTTAAGTCTCTGCCGGCAGATTATGGTTCGCCACGAAGGAAAGATAGGAGTTGAATCGGATGGGAAAATAACCTGTTTCAAGCTACACTTTCCCATCCTGGATTCCGGCAAATGATAGTTTACAGCAAGGGGCTGTTATTATCTTGAGCGTTTCTTTGTAACCAGCAGGCGGTCTACGGCAAATTTACCCGGTCCGGTGATGTAGGTCATCAGATAAACCATCAGATAGATAAACGCAGGCTCTTTTGCGCTGAATGGATCTGCCGCATGTATTACAAAGAATGCGATTACCATGGTGAATATCAACGGAATTAATGCCAGACGGTACAGCGCCCCCAGAATAAAGGCTACCGAACAGATTACTTCCGCAAAGATGGCCAGACTCAATGAAACGGTACTTCCCACACCCAGCGGATCGGGGAAAGCGGACGACATTGCATCAAAATTATCCCACTTCTGCATCCCGTGGGTGATCATCAATACGCCAAAAAGAATACGGAATCCAAGAATAAAAAGGGAGAAGCCTGTGGCATCTGGTTTAGAAGGAAAAAGAAATTTTTGTATCATATTTCAATTTATTAATGTTTCAACTTTATTTTGTATAACAGGCTGCTTATTTAAGTTGTTCGTAAATAGAGGAAATAAAGTGAAATAGGACAGCTTTTAGGGCACACTATACGGGGCGGTGAGTCCGGATAAGTAATTCTCTTATAATACTCCAGATGGAATACCATAATTCCCCAGATGTGGAATTATCATTTTATATCTGAAGTACGATAATACCTCAGCTGCAGAATTATGCAAACATTGCATTAAACGGATTAATTATATACTACTTAGGGGATAGTTAGTAGTTGTAAAAGAGGCAATGGATAGAGATGATATACTCACTTTGAAGCATATGTTCTAATATTAGAGAATGGAGATCTTTCAAAAAACCTCAACTAATCTACACTTGATTCAAAATAGCGATTTCATCCACTAAACAGTTTCTACAAGTAGTTTTTCCCTCAACTTTTCCTGTTGGGTCGATGACAGATGACAGATGATGATGGATTGATTTTTGCATCTGTCATTGTAGGCATCCCTTATCCACAAAGGATTCCGGATGGTTTTATGACAGATGACAGATCGAATTTGCTTTTTTTGTTTTTCTTGAAACGATAGGTTAAAAAACAACAGAGGCGACACATCGTATGATATGTCGCCTGCTGCTTTAAACTGTGACCAGGGAGGGATTCAAACCCTCGACCTTCAGAACCGGAATCTGACGCTCTATTCACTAAGCTACCCAGCCAATTACAGCGCAAAAGTATATATAATTCTGACGCAAACCAAATCTTACGACCAAAGAGTTCAGACGAAACATTATTTTCCGAACCTTCGCATCATCTGTTATTTTGTTTTATATATTTGCTTAAAGTATGTCAAAATGCAATAAATTAAGAAATAAAATTGCTAATTTACTATTAATCCGTATCTTTGCCTCTCATAATTTGATTTTTCAAAAAACACATAACAATCTATGAGTTACCTAATTAAACCTAAGGGTTACAAGGCTTTGCTTAACCTTGCGCAAACAGAAATGGGGATAAAACAGATTAAAGATTTCTTTCAGCAGAATCTTTCGTCCGAATTACGTTTGCGACGTGTTACAGCGCCCCTGTTTGTACTGAAAGGGATGGGTATCAACGATGATCTGAACGGTGTGGAACGTGCAGTTTCTTTTCCGGTGAAGGATCTCGACGATGCAAAAGCCGAAATTGTACACTCGCTTGCTAAATGGAAAAGGCTGACCTTGGCCGATTATAATATTGAAGAGGGCTACGGAATCTACACGGATATGAACGCCATCCGTTCGGACGAAGAGCTGGGCAACCTTCACTCTCTTTATGTTGATCAGTGGGACTGGGAGCGGACCATCCGCAAAGAAGACCGCAGCATCGGGTTTCTTAAAGAGATCGTTTGCCGCATCTATGCTGCCCTGGTTAGAACGGAGTATCTTGTATACGAGATGTTTCCCGAGATAAAGCCTACCTTGCCAAGCACGATATTCTTTATTCACTCTGAAGAGCTGCTCCAGATGTATCCGGATCTTACGCCCAAAGAGCGTGAAGATAAGATAACGAAGGAACACGGCGCCGTATTTATCATGGGTATCGGTGCACAGTTGAGCGACGGACAGAAGCACGACGGACGAGCTCCTGATTACGACGACTGGTCTACCGTTGCCGAAAACGGACTGAAGGGGCTTAACGGCGATTTGCTGGTTTGGGATGATATCCTGGATCGTGCCATGGAACTATCTTCCATGGGTATCCGGGTGAACAAAGAGGCCTTGCTCCGTCAGCTTACCTTGTGTAATGCCGAGGAGAAGAAAGAGCTTTACTTCCACCAGCGACTGCTTAACGACGAACTTCCTTTAAGCATTGGCGGCGGAATTGGTCAGTCCCGTTTGTGTATGTTTTACCTTCGTAAGGGTCACATCGGCGAGATTCAGGCAAGTATTTGGCCAGAAGCGATGCGCAAGGAGGCTCTGGAAGCAGGCATGCCTCTCATTTAATATTGATTTACATGGATGTCAAAATAGAAGAAAGCTGGAAAGAGCGATTGTCCGGAGAGTTTGAAAAGGATTACTTCCGTCAGCTTATCGGATTTGTGAAGGAGGAATATAAGCGTACAACCGTATATCCTCCCGGTCCACATATTTTCGAGGCTTTTAATGCTTGCCCGTTCAACCAGGTTAAAGTGGTGATTCTGGGGCAGGATCCCTATCACGAACCCGGACAGGCACACGGTTTGTGTTTTTCGGTTCAGGATGGCACCCCTTACCCTCCGTCTCTGGTCAATATCTTCAAGGAACTTGAAACGGACCTGGGTATTCAAAGACCTGCCAGCGGTAATTTGCTGAGGTGGGCATCCCAGGGTGTTCTGCTGCTCAACGCCACGCTTACGGTTAGAGCTCATCAGGCCGGTTCGCATCAAAACAAGGGATGGGAAACGTTTACGGATGCCGTTATACACCGTCTGGCAGAAGAACGCAGGCATATTGTATATATTCTTTGGGGATCGTATGCTCAGAAGAAAGGAGCCTTTATAGACACGAAGCAGAATCTGGTGTTAAAGTCGGCCCACCCCTCCCCCCTTTCTGCCTACAGGGGATTTTTCGGGAACAAACATTTCAGCAAAACAAACGAATACCTGCAAGCTAACGGGCAGCAGCCCATTTCCTGGTAAGCGTATTATAGATAAAACAAGAAGGGGTGCCGTTATTGGCACCCCTTCTTGTTTTATCTATAATATACTTAATACCACTGCTGTCCTTCGCGGTAACTGCTGCTCTGGTTGTACTTAAGGTCTTTAAGCAACGACGAGCTAACGGCGATGGTAAAGGTATACGATTTATACGGTCCGATGGGAATAAAGCTTCCCGACATCTGCCAACAGTGCAAATCGCGCGTTACGCTGCAGTTCATGTATTCAATCTTTTTGTTATCAAAATTGTAGGTTGCATTGAAGTTAAAGCGCCAGTTTTTGGTTGGCTGTATATTTCCGTTGAAGCTCAGGTTATGGGTAAGCTTGTACTTATATTCCAGCGTATTCGGATTAAAATCACCATACCCAAGGCCCATTCCGTAACTGAATGCAAGACTCCATGGCACTTTATTGGCCTGATAACCATCGGCATCAAACTCGCCAACCTCTTTCTTCTTTTCGCGTAAACGGCCGCCTTCGGCTGGTTGAGCGCCTGTTTCGGGATTCAATCCGTCTGCCAGTTCACCCTCTTCGCCTGTACCTTGCTGACTTCCCTCCTTTTTTGTCTCGTCGGTTTTACCTCCGCCAAACAATTTGGAGAACGTTTCGTTATTCAATGTATACGAGAAGTTGGTACTTGTCGACCTTAACCGGCCGAAACCTTTGCCTGCTTCCCATCGGGGTACATCCACCTTACGTCCTCTCTCGTCGTAAGTATAGGTATCAAACATGGCATTAAGATTCAACGTATAGCTTTTTGAGAACTTCAACCGGAGGTTCATAGACATATCGCTCCACTTAAAGGAATCGGCAGCCATATTATAACTCATTCCCAACAAAAGCTTATCAATCAGACTAATCTTTTTGAATCCTGTAGAATCCTCGTCGCTTCGGATTTTCATCTCCACATTGTTGCTGATGGAGAAGCTCAACGATCCCTGCTTTCCCTGAGGTGCCGGACCGAATATCTGATTCGCATAAGGAGAATAGGTATTGGTGTACATTTCGCCGTCTTCGTCCATATACGTATAGGATTCATAAAAACCGTATCTCGGATCGCCAAAGTCGGGTGCAGCACTAAGGCTGATCGAAGGCTCGAAACGGTGACGGATCATCTCCACCTTGTTACCGAGGAATGGAAGCGGCTTGTAAAATCCGTACATCGTAGTTGAGGCAGATAATGAAGCGTTGTAGTTATATACCCGGTTAAACCCGTAAATGGTATCCGAAGGCATCAACCGATTGCTCGTTTCATTCCATGCCTGCATAACCTTACTGGTATACCAGCGCTCGGTGTAGTTGAACGATGGGGATATATTGATATATTTAAGAAACGTAAATGTAGCAGAAACAGGAATATTGTGCTGCATACCGTTACGCCAATCCTTCACCAGGCTTGACTTCATCAGCTTACTCTCTTTTGTATCGATGCTGTTACGCAGATAACCGGAGTAGCTCATAGATATCTTTTCAAACCATTTTTCGCTGCCAACGGCATGTTTGCGCTTGAACGGATAGATACGGCTCATGGTTACCGATACATCCGGCAGGGTTACCGAGATGGAGGCGTCTCTGGAACGTTGGTTCACATTCATTGTGGCCGACAAGCTGAAGGGGCTGTTGGGGAAACGTTGTGAAAGACTTACACTCGATCCTTTGGTATTACTGGTGGAATTCTGATTGTAAATATTGGTAAGCTGGTTGCGGTCGTAGCTGCTGGTTGCAAAGTTCACACTTGCCGAGAAGCTTCGGTAAGGATTGGCTTTGGCATCCTGCGAATGCGTCCAGGTAATTTTAAAGTCTTTGGATTTACTGTATTCCTTTGGCACCACTTTATCTCCCAGAATGGTGGTAAGCAGCGATGCATTGAAATTACCGGAGTACTTGTATCGTTTACGGTAAGCGGAACGGGCAGACAATCCCCACGATCCTTTGGTATAGATTTCGCCGGTAAGAGCCAGGTCCACATAATCACTTAAGGCAAAGTAGTAACCTCCGTCCCTCAAAAAGAAACCACGGTCCATCTCGTCGCCAAAGGTAGGCATGATGATACCGGACGAATAGCTTTCCGAAAACGGGAAGAATCCAAAGGGGATAGCCAACGGAAGTGGCACATCCTCTATCACAAGGTAGGCCGGTCCGGTTACAATATTCTTTTTAGGACGTACCTTCGCTTTGGAAAGCTGCAGATAAAAGTGAGGATGGTCATGGTCGTCGCAGGTGGTATACTTCCCTCCCATCATGAACATGTCGTTGTTTGCCATCTTTTTGGTGCGTCCGGCGGTAACATACCCTTCACCCTGCTGAGTGATTACATCGGTTATGTATCCCTTCTTGGTCCCGAAATTATACCGCATGGTTTTGCTTTCGTACTGCTGCTCTCCGTCTTTAAAGAGCGGATAACCAAATTCTTCGCCAATCGAGTCCAGACCGAACTTGGCAAATACCAGACTACTGTCCATGTTCATCTCGATCACTTCCGACTGAAGTTCGATCTGTCGGTACTTGACATTCCCTTCCCCAAACAGATAGGCCCAGTTGCCGGCAGTCATCAGTATGGAATCCTTGGCCTGATAGGTAACCACGGCATCCAGCGAATTCTTCTTTTTGCGGACGGTATCCTTAGCCATCAAGGTATCTGTCTTGATTTGAAGCGAATCGGGAGTAAGCTTTACGGTATCTTTAGGTACAAAAACCGTATCCTGCCTGGCCGGAGCAGAAGAATCATTGGCTACACGAACCTCCTGGGCGCGTATCACCAAACCTCCCAAAAGGGTGATAAATAATATGATAAGGATTTTATGTTTATGAAACATCCTGTATTTCTTTGCAGTTTCAGCTGGCAAATGTATAATAAATAACCCGATTATGCTTGGTTTATTCCCCTAAAAAGAGTTTACACCATGTATCAAATTGTAAAAGAGTCTCGTCTCCGAAACGAGCAAGCCCTTTTCGTACCTTCTCGACCGACTTTTCCTTTTCCAGTTTTGTTTTGCTGTAGAACTTGTCGGCAAAGCAGATAAGTTGCTCTTCCATACTTACGGGCCGCATATCCCGGTGAGGGATAGGCAGGTTTCGTTCGATTATCATTTGAGGTGATATGCCCGTTCCGGTATGACGTTCGCACACCAAAGCATGTTTTGGCAATCCTTCGCGGCGAAGGATGTCGGCTCCCAGATAACCGTGACAAATATATTCTGCCTCTCCGTGGCAATCGATCTCGGGGGCATTGCACAGATAGATGCCGATGTCGTGCAGCATAGCTGCCTCTTCAACGAATCGGGTATCCAGATTAAGCTCCGGATGCATCCGTGCAATTGCCAGCGCCTTGTCTGCCACTGAGCGGCTGTGTGTAACCAGTATATGATACACATCGGAGGTATTGGAATAATACCTGTTAATTATCTCAATAGGGTCCATCTGTTAATGTTCAATTTAATAGGTGCAAATTTAGGGAATCATAGCGACATTTGCTACTTTTGTTGCCAGTAAGGGATGTATAGAAAATGAAAGTTATATCTTGGTTTGTTTTCATCCTGTGCTTTCCATTGTATACAATGGCCGGTCCGGGTATTCCTCCAAAAAAATCTTCCTTGAAATTAGGGGCAGAAAGGATGGAGGTTGTTACGCGTTTGCTGAAAGACAAGCGAGTTGCCCTGGTGGTAAACCAGACTTCCGTAATTGAAGACGGGCAGGTACACTTGCTGGATGCATTGCTTAACAAAGGGATTGATGTTAAAAAGGTATTTGCCCCCGAACATGGTTTCCGGGGGACTGAAGATGCCGGGAAAGAGGTGGCCGACAGCAGGGATATTAAAACCAGCACCCCGATCATTTCTATTTACGGGAAAAACAAGAAACCAACCGCCCAACAGCTGGAAGGCATAGATGTGGTGGTTTTTGATATACAGGATGTGGGTGCACGTTTCTTCACCTACATCAGTACCATGCATTATGTGATGGAGGCTTGTGCGGAGAACGACAAAGATTTTATTGTCCTGGACCGCCCCAACCCCAACGATTACGTGGATGGACCGGTACGACAAAAGGGAATGGAGTCTTTTGTAGGGGTAGATCCGATACCGGTGCTGCACGGACTTACCGTGGGCGAGCTTGCCTGGATGATAAACGAAGAGGGATGGCTTGACAGTACACCGGATTCGTGTAAACTGATGGTTGTGAAAATGGAGAACTGGAAACACGGTGATCCCTATTGGCTGCCTGTAAAACCCTCTCCCAACCTGCCCAATGATCAGGCAATCCGTCTGTATCCTTCCCTTTGTTTCTTCGAGGCAACCAATATAAGTGTGGGAAGAGGTACCTTCTTTCCATTTCAGGTGATAGGGTATCCCGACAAAAAATACGGAGAGTTTTCTTTTACTCCCGAACCGCTTCCGGGCTTTGATACCAAACCGCTTCAGAATGGGAAGACGTGCTACGGAGTCGACCTGAGGGAACTGCCTTTCGAAGGGGGATTAACGTTGCGTTTCCTGCTCTATTTCTATAAGATGGCGGGCAAGGATCAGGCTTTCTTTTTCTCCAGACCTTCGTGGTTCGATCTGTTGGCCGGTACTAAACAGCTACGCTATCAGATTATCCGGGGAATGAGCGAAAAGGAGATTCGTGATTCGTGGAAGCCGGAGCTGGACAATTACCGTAAAATGAGAAAAAAGTATTTGCTTTATAAAGATTATCCTGTTAAAAAATAAATATGGAATCGGCTCTTCAAGATATAGCTACATAGCCTTCGGGTAGAGTCTGTTCCTTTTTCTTTATCATTATAATAACAAATTAATTTACAAATGAAAAAAGTTGAAAAGATTGCAGGACAAGCACTGCGTTTCCGTCGTTTTGCACGGAAGAACTTTGCTGTTTTCTGCAGTTTGCACAAAGTGGTGAACATCGGCGTTATTACGGCCTCAACCCTGCTCTTTGCCCTTCCAGACACAGCTCAGGCTCAGGAAGTAATTAAGCATGCTGCTTCGGAAGAAGAAACATCGGTTTCGTTGGACGAAGTGGAGGTTACCGCCTCAAGAGCACCCATGGCGCTGAATCAGGCTGCCAGAATTGTGACGGTTATTTCAGCCCGCGAGATTGCGGCGGCGCCGGTCACCAGTATCCAGGATTTATTAGAGTATGCCGCAGGCGTGGATGTGCGGCAACGAGGCGAAGGGGGAACCCAGGCCGATATTTCCATCCGCGGAGGAACTTTCGATCAGATTGCCGTACTTCTTAACGGCGTGAATCTTTCCAACCCTCAGACAGGTCATTACAGCTTCGATATTCCTGTCAACCTTTCCGACATTGAACGTATAGAAATTATTTCGGGTCCGGCTTCCCGTATTTTCGGAGCCAGCGCTTTTGCCGGAGCCATAAACATCATTACCAAAGCGAAAGCCGAAAAGGTGATCACTACAGATGTATCCGCAGGTATGCACGAATGGTGGAAACTGGAAGCGGGCATCAACCACCAGTCTGGTAATTTCAGTCAGCGTCTTTCGGCCGGATACAATTCTTCGGGTGGCTATACAGACAATACCGATTTTAAGATACTCAATCTATTCTGGCAAGGTGTAGCCAGGACTGATGAGGCCGATCTATCCTTTCAGGCGGGTATAAACGACAAAGGCTACGGGGCCAATAGTTTTTATTCGGCTGCCTATCCCAACCAGTACGACAAAACACGCCGGTATTTCTTATCGGCCGGTGCGGAGACAAAAGGACGGATTCGCTTCACACCCAAATTATATTGGACACGACACACCGATCGTTTCGAGTTGTTCCGCGATAACCCTGCCTCCTGGTACACCTGGCACAATTACCACGAATCGCAGGTTTTCGGTTCTTCCCTTAATGCTTCAACTTCGTGGGCACTGGGACAAACCACTGCAGGTACGGAATTCCGCAACGAAGGCATCCGAAGCAACGTGTTGGGTACGGATCTTAAACAACCCCAGGAAGTTCCTTCATCCGATGGTATATTTTTCACCAAAGGTGCCAACCGTAGTAACCTGAGTTTTTTCCTCGAACATAATATTTTATTAAAACGATTCACTCTTTCGGCCGGATTGCTCGCCAATTACCATACCGACCTCGACAATAAGATAAGGTTGTATCCGGGCATCGATGCTAGTTACCGCATCGGCACCAACACCAAGGTATATGGAAGCTGGAACAAGTCGTTGCGTATGCCAACCTTCACCGATTTGTATTATAAGAGTAAAACCAACATAGGGAATCCCAATCTTTTACCCGAAGAGAGTGAGGCCTTTGAATTGGGTATTAAATATGGAACCCACTTCCTGAACGGACATATTGCCGGATTCTACAGAAAAGGTAGTAACATGATTGACTGGGTAAAACAAAATCCGGATGATTTATGGGAAAGTAAAAACCTGACCGAAGTAAATAATCTGGGTATAGAGACCAACATCACCTTCTTACCCGAAGAGGTCTTTGGCGAATCATTCTTTATTAAGAAGGTTTCATTAGGCTATAGCTATATAGACCAGGACAAGTCCAGCGAAGGATATATTTCCAATTACGCACTGGATTATCTGAAACATAAATTCAGCGCCCAGGTTAGTCACAAGTTATCTAAAAACATCTCTGCCACCTGGTATGTGCGCTGGCAGGACAGGGCCGGAAGTTTTACCCGGTACGAGGCACTTAAGCCCGCAAGGGAGGAAGCCTACGCTCCTTATTGTGTAGCAGATCTGAATATAAGCTATTCTCTTAAGAAGGCAACCTTCTATGCCGAGGTGAACAATCTGTTTGACGCCGTATATTACGATCTGGGAAATATCCCTCAACCGGGTATATGGTTTAAAGCCGGATTTAACTATACTTTTAGCTACTGATTCACTTTTCAGGTTGATACGTAAAAATAGATAACCTACAAAAGTTGAGGGTAAAGATTAAAAATTTGGACTACTGATTACAATATGAAAAGGGCGCTTCCATCGCGGGAGCACCCTTTTCTTGTTTACAACTACTAAATACTATTTACCGTTTGCCGATAACCATTAGTCTGCTTCCATCTGTTCCATACAGAGCAATAGACTGTACCGGCTTGCCTTTTTCAAGGGCTTCAAATCTAACAATTTTGTTTATAGCTTCCAGCATCTCCATTTCGCCTTCCATATCCGGACAAGCCATTCGTGTAGAAGCTACTTGCAGAAACTTAATTATATTTTTATGTGTGTCTGTGTATTCAATTGCTCCGGAAAACCGGTTGCATCCCGAATGACCGCTTATACGCTTTGCAGACACATCAAATATCATAACCTGGGTTGATACTTCGGGGACTACTTTTTTGTTATTTATCTCAACCACATTCCATTCGCCATTTAAATCTGTAAAAGAAGCTTTCGCCCCTTGGGCCGACTTACATCCGAAGAATAGAAACGGCAGAAAAAACAAAATTAAAAGTATCCCCTTCTTCATATAAAACCTATAAAAATTAAATCACACATAAGTAAGACGTAGAAGCAGGGGTAAAAGTTCCAAGCAAAGATAGAGTTTAGTCTATTTTAACAATTGGGCGTATTAAATTCCGCAACATCCATTTCTTCGATTTCCATCTGAAATAGAGCAAGGTTCCTCTGGAACATTCGTCCAAAGCAAAGCCTACCCACATTCCGGCCAGCCCCCATCCAAAAACAATTCCGAACAGATACCCACACCCCACAGCAAAGAACCACATGGAAAAAAGACCTATTATAACCGGAAAAAGTACATCTCCCGCCGAACGTAATGTAAGTATGAAGAGCAACACAACCGCCCGGCCCTGTTCCAATATAAAGTCGACCATCAAGGCTCCTATGCCTAAGGTAATTATGGTTTCATTTTGTGTGAACTGAGACAAGATCGTCCGGCTGAAGATAAGGATGAACATACTTGCACACCCTGTTACGATCAACGAACGCTTCAGCGCGTACATTGTTAAGAGGTAGGTGGCCCTTTTCTTTCCCATCCCGATAAGATTGCCGGCACAGATACTTGAGCTCTGGGCTAAAGAGAGCGAAAAGAGATAGGTTACGATAACAATGTTTACCACATAAGCTCTTGCCGCCAGCGCTTCCGTTCCAAGCATGTTGATAAAATAGACAATCATCACCTGTGAGGCATCGTAGCTTATCTGCTCAGAAGCTGCCGGAATACCAATTTTCAAAGCTGCCTTTAGTTTGCCAAATGGAAAGGGCTTGAAATAGTCGAGGGGTAAACGCTTAACCAACCTGCTGAATAGAACTACAAATAACAACGACATGGCTACACCCCGGCAGATGGTGGTGGACAAAGCCGCTCCCTGCACTCCTAAAGAGGGCATTCCAAAATGGCCAAAGATAAGCGAGTAATTTCCAAATACATTCAGGATGTTGATAATCAGCGTTACCTGCATGGCATAGTTGGGCTTGTTGGCGGCTCTCAAAACGGCTGATATAGTCTGACTTATTGCCTGAAAGAATGCAAAACCTCCTACCGTACGCATATAAACTGTAGCATCTTGCATCAGCTCGGGACGAATATTCATCATCTGAAGCATATTTTCTCCCCAGAAATACAAACATCCGCTTATTAGTAAACCGATAGAAGCATTAAAAAGGATGGATACGCCCATCACCTGAATAAAACTTTTATTGTCTTTTGCACCAAAATACAAAGAACACAATACAGTTGTTCCGGTTGTGGTCACGTTAAACAACAGAAAAACCATCATAAGCAGCTGATTGGCTACGCCGACTACAGCTACTGAGCTATCGGCATAATTGCTGAGCATAAACGTATCGACCACCCCCAACAACATAATCAGGAGATTTTCGATAAATATGGGACCGGTAAGCTTAAATAGTTTACTTTTATAACTACCGGGCTTTGGTAAGTGCCAAATACGATTCATGTACCGGATTTCATTTTTATTTGAGCGCACAAAGTTACAAGTAAAAGGGTATTAATCTATTAAATTGGGACTTTCACTTTCTTTTTTAATAGTTGGGGATTCAAATAGGTGATTTTTCACTAAGTTTGTAACATTGAATGAAGTCTGACTTGAATATATCCATTAATAATGACCTGCAAATATTTTAATACCATCTCTAATTGGCTTGCTTTAGTAGGAGCTTTTACTTTTTTATCCATTGGTTTTGGATGCAAACAACCAGAAAAACCGGTTGAAGAAGTGGTTGATTTACGAGAATACCAGTATGGAATTTGTACCGACTCGCTGGATGTAACACATTATGTTATGAAACCGGGTGATAATCCGGCAACCATCTTTGCCCGTTTAGGATTTACTCCTGCACAGGCCGACAGTATCAGCCAATGTGCTTCAGGTGTACTGGATCCTACCAAACTTAAAGCCGGAATGGAATTCTGTACAATTACGACTCCGGATAGCATGGCTACCATCAAATATATCGTCTTTCCTAAATCGCTGACCGATTTTGTTGTTATTAATCTATGCGAGGAATTGCCGGCAGCCTATCCGTTCACCAAAGAAATTACCTATAAACGAAAGTTTGTTAGCGGCACCATCAATTCGTCGTTGTGGAATACCATGAAGGAAGTTGGTTCCGATCCGCTGTTGGCTATCAAGCTATCGGACGTATATGCCTGGCAAATCGACTTTTTCGATGTGAAGGAAGGCGACTCCTTTTCGGCCATTTACAATGAGGCCTATATTGATGACACCACGGCACTCAATATCTCGTCGATCGAAGCAGCGGTATTTACACATCAAGGCAAAACATACAATGCAATTCCATTCATGCAGGATAGCATTCAGGAATACTACGACGAAGAGGGTAAAAGCCTTCGAAAAGCATTTTTAAAAGCCCCGTTGGACTTCTTCCGTATTACATCCAAATATACCAATGCCCGGTTCCACCCTATCTTAAAACGTTACAGAGCTCATCATGGAATCGATTACGCCGCACCGACAGGTACTCCGGTAAAAAGTATCGGTGCCGGAGTAGTAATTGCCAAAGGATTTCAGGGTGGTGGCGGAAACTTTATCAAAATCCGTCACAATTCGGCTTACAGTACCACCTATATGCACCTGTCTAAATTTGCCCGTGGCATACGTATTGGCAGTACTGTACAGCAGGGCGAAGTAATTGCCTATGTAGGATCTACCGGCTTATCTACGGGTCCTCATCTCGATTTCAGGGTATATAAAAACGGTCAGCCAATTAATCCGCTACATGTGGAAGCTCCCCCTTCCAAACCGGTAAAACCTGAACTCAGGGATAGCTTCTTATTGGTTAAAAATGCTTTGTTACAGGAAATAGATAGTTGTAACCGGCTACATACAACCTCATCCAACCGAACGATTGCTTTAATTCAGTCTAATACAAATCTAAAATGAAATTTCTGGGTAATATTATCTGGCTTCTTTGCGGAGGCATTGTTACCAGCATCGAATATCTGGTAGCGAGTTTACTTATGATGGTAACCATTATCGGTATCCCTTTTGGACTGCAGACTTTAAAATTGGCCATGTTGGCTTTATGGCCATTTGGAAGTAAGGTTACCGACAGCGGAAACTCGGGAGGCTGCCTGTCGATAATCATGAATCTGCTATGGATTTTACTTGGTGGGATCTGGATTTGCGTTACTCACCTGGCTTTTGGATTATTGCTTTGCATTACCATCATCGGGATACCGTTTGGTATGCAGCACTTTAAAATGGCAGCTTTAGCCCTTATACCCTTTGGCAAATCCATTTCCTGACAAGGCAGAGTAACCTAAACCCTGTATCCCCCTATTCCTTCAGCATACGGAATTCAAACTATTTCCGGGCAGATCGGCTTTAATCAAAGGTTAGTCAATCACCTTCGATTGGCTATTGAATACATTAGTATAAATCAGACTTCAATTTTTCAATCGATAGCCACTTGCTGTACGTCGATTTGTTGATTCAGAAAAATTGAGGCTGCTTCGGCAAACTTAGCGGCAGATTCGGTGGTTAGGAACCGGCTTACGCCATTCTTCGTTATCTTTTGATCCATCTCGGGATGCCGCATCAGATAGTCCTTCAAACTTGCAGCCACATACTCACCTTGTGCTAACAGCGTAATTCCGGAAGGCACATATTTCTTTATTTTATCCATTAACAAGGGATAATGAGTACATCCCAATATGATGGTGTCAATCTGCGGATCCTTCGTAAAGAGGAGATCCAAATGTTTTTGTACAAAGTAATCTGCACCTGGACCATTAAACTCGTTGTTCTCAACTAGGGGAACCCACATGGGGCATGCCTCACCCGAAACCTTGATATGAGGGAACATCTTCCCTATCTCCAGCGAATAGGACTGGGATGATATCGTACCGGTTGTGCCTACCACACCAACATGTTTGGATTTACTGATAGAATCGACCAACTCGACTGTAGGTCTGATTACCCCCAGCACCCTCCGGTTCGGATCTATATGGGGCAGATCATTTTGCTGAATCGTACGCAAGGCTTTGGCTGATGCCGTATTACAGGCAAGAATTACCAGGTGACATCCCTCTTCAAATAGTTTTTCTACCGCTTGTAAAGTAAAGCGATAAACCACCTCGAAAGAGCGCGATCCATAAGGAGCACGGGCATTATCGCCCAGATACAAGTAATCGTATTCGGGCATAGCTTCACGTATCTTCTCAAAAATAGTAAGACCACCGTAACCTGAATCAAAAAGGCCGATCGGACCCGGATTGTTTTTCAGCATATAGATTCCTCCCATATAAAAAAGGATGCCTTCCAAAGAAAGGCATCCTCAGGATACAATATTGTATTTTATTATTTCAGTCCCAACTTGGATTTTACAAGCGGAGTCGCATCAACTCCTGAAGTACCTATGTAAAGTAATACAGAAGGATCGATGATATACATATAACCTTTCTCGTCTCCTACAGCTTTGATTGTAGCTTGTACTTTTTGCTGGATAGGAGTAAACAATTCCTGTTGTTTCTTCTGAACATCCTGTTCAGCTACCTGTACGAAATTGTTGATACGTTCCTGAATATCCTGAATTTCCTGCATTCTTCTTAACTTGATGTTCTCTGTCAAAGAATCTTGCTGAGCAACAAAGTCAGAATACTTCTTCTGATATTCTTCCTGCATCTGCTTCAACTCAGTTTTATATTTCTCGTTAAGCTCTGTCATTGTCTTTTCCATCGCGGAAACTTCAGGCATAGCCATGATCACTTCCTGTGTTTTAACAAATGCAATTTTAACATCCTGGGCAAATGCTCCCAGAGGGAGAATCATCATTAAAAAGATAATAAGTTTCTTCATTTTCAATTTATATTTCATGTTACTAATTCTTATAAAGCGCACAAATTTAAGCAATTATTTTGAATAACCTAACTTTAGTAAAACTTCATTACTGATATCAATTTTAGGTGATGCAAAAATGATGCTCATAGCCGAAGCTCTGTCTACAACTACCTGATACCCTTTCTCTTCCGATATTAATTTTACAGCATTATAGATTTCATCCTGCATCGGGTTCATCAGGCTCTCACGTTTTTTATACAGCTCTCCTTCTGCTCCAAAATACTTACGTTTCAACTCTTGCGCCTCTTGTTCTTTCTTAACAATAGCCTCCTCACGTTTCGTTTTCATTTCGGCCGAAAGAAACACCAGGTCGCTCTGATATGTTTTGTACATATTCTGAGCCTCCTGCTGAATGGCTTCCACCTCGCCCTGCCATTTCTGAGACAGCTGGGCCAACTGTTCGTTAGTCATTTCATAAGCGGGGATATTCTTCAGGATATATTCCATGTCTATCAGCGCGAACTTCTGTGCCATGCCCGCAAAAGAACAAAGAACAAGCATCGTGCACATGTAGATAATCTTTTTCATATTCTTTCCTTTTTATTGGTTCAACAATATATGTCAGACTGCAAATATAACCGACAGTTTATATCTCACACTATATTTCACATTAATTAATTAAAACTCCTGACCGATTATGAAGTGGAAGTTACTTCCACCAGCATTGCGCTGTCCGTTAACCTTATCAAAACCATAAGCCCAGTCGATACCCATCATACCAATCATAGGAAGGAAGATACGTACACCCACACCTGCAGAACGCTTTAAGTTGAACGGATTAAAGTCTTTCAAATTTTGCCAGGCATTACCTGCTTCAACAAAAGCCAGACCATAAATTGTAGAGGTAGGCTCAAGCAAGAACGGATAACGTAATTCCATTGCAAGACGTGAGTAAGCGTAAGCATAAGAGTTATATCCGTTGTTTCCGGCAAGGCTACCATTCTCGTAACCACGAAGACCGATTGTTTCGTTTGAATTCATAGTTGAATATCCACTCATACCATCACCCCCCATATAGAAAGTTTCAAACGGAGATCGCTTATTCTTGTTGTAATGGCCCAAAAATCCATATTCAACACGAGACATCAACACTGGTGTACGTTTAACAGTAAGAGGTGCCAATGGAGAGAATATTTTAGCTTTGAACTTCCACTTGTGGTACTCAATAAGTTTGAACTTACCTTGATCAGTGTCTGCCATAGAAGCATAATCTTTACCATCCCACAAAGAATAAGGAGGAGTTGCAGAAACCGAGACAGAGAACTGAGAACCTCGACGCGTATACAATGGATTATCTACGGAGTTACGCTGCAACATCAAATCTAAGTTAAGATTATGACTACTTCCATTCTGAACCAAGAAGTAAGCCCAATCCTTCATTATATATACTTGATAGTTGAGGGTAAGCATAAACTGGAAATAGTCATCCGGCCAATTCAAGCGTTTACCGTAACCAACAGACATACCAAGAACCTTCATGGACTTATCCGGATCGTATGCCAACTCATAGTTACCTCCATACATAGAATTTCCGTACATTGAGTTGCCATACATAGAGTTACCATACATACTATAATATGGATTCATACCGTACGAACTGCGGCTAAGAAAATTGCTGCTAACATCAGTCTGCATTGAAAAGTAAGCGCTTACCGAAAGTGTATTGGGACGTTTACCTCCAAACCAAGGATCCATAAAGGAAACGCTGTATGCCTGGTAGTAACGACCGTTTGTCTGACCACTTAAAGTCAATGTCTGTCCTTCTCCCTGAGGTATGATACCTTTATAAGTAGAAGGATTCAGGAAGTTCTTCATAGAGAAGTTGGTAAACTTCAAACTCAACTTACCGATAACCCCAGTCTGTCCCCATCCGGCAGAAAACTCAACCTGGTCGTTTGCCTTTGATACCAGATTATACTGAATATCCACAGTTCCGTTTTCCGCATCCGGAACAGGATTCGGATTCATGTTTTCCGGATCGAAGTGACCCATCTGAGCAAGTTCACGTACAGAACGGATCAAGTCTTCGCGACTGAACAACATACCCGGTTTTGTACGTAACTCACGACGAACAATATCTTCGTACAAACGGTCGTTACCATTAATGATGATACGGTTGATAGTAGCCTGAGGACCTTCCTGAATACGGATCTCGAGGGCGATAGAGTCATTTTCAACCTCTACTTCCACCGGATCAGCACCAAAGAAAAGATATCCGTTATTATAGTATATGTTAGATACAGCATCATCATCTGTAGTAAGACGCTCATTCAGCTTCTTCTGGTTGTACACCTCACCCGGTTTCATACCTAAGATCGCCATCAGTTGATCGGTAGGATACTGCGTATTACCAACAAAGTTGATATCCTTCAGATAATACTTCTGACCTTCGCTGATGGAAAGATACACATCAACCGTCTTTTCATCGTGATTGATTACGCTGTCGGCCAACAATACCGCATCGCGATAACCAAGTTCATTGTATTTATCAATTATATTCTTTTTATCTTTTTCGTATTCCTCTGTAACGAATTTCTTCGTACTGAACATCTCTTTAATGCTTGTCTTCCAACGCTTCCATGCAAACTTTTCGTTTGTTTTCTTCATCGCTTTCTTCAGATCGGCATCCTTAAGCATAGAGTTTCCGGTAAAAATGATCTGGTTGATTTTAGTCTTTTCATTTTTATCGATGTTAATATCAACAATAACCTCGCCTTCCTTGGAAACGTCATCCTTCTGAACAATCTGCACATCGACATTCTTAAACCCTTTGCCATCAAAGAATTTCTGAATAACAATCTTTGCCCGGTCAATAAGGTTCGGTGTAATCTGAAAACCCTTCTTTAAATTAAGTTTTGCTTCCAGGTCTTCACGCTCACCCTTCTTTATTCCATTATAATTAACTTCCGAAATACGCGGACGCTGTTTAAGTTTAATTTCCAACCACACCTTATCATCCTGAATCTTGGAAGCCAGAATTTTCACATCTGAGAAAAGACCATGCTTCCAAAACCGGTTTACAGCAGCTGTAATTTCCTCTCCGGGGACGGTTATCATGTCGCCCACAGATAATCCGGAGAATCCGATTAACACGAAATCATCATAATTCTTCACACCCGTTACCTTGATGTCTTCAATCTTGTATTGTTTCGGTGATAACGAATATGAAATAACCGGAACTTCGCCCGATTCATTCTCAACTTTTGTAGTGTCACTTTCCTGGGCAAAAGCTCCGAAAGCATAGCCAAGAAAAATAAAAAACAGCACTATTCTTTTGTACATATAACAGCTATTGTTAATAATTATAATTGCTCGCTTGTCTTACCAAACCTACGTTCGCGGCACTGGTAATCCAGGACAGCTTCATACAACTCCTCTTCTCTGAAATCCGGCCAGTACACATCTGTAAAATACAGTTCTGCATACGATAATTGCCACATCAAAAAATTACTGATTCGCTTTTCTCCTCCAGTTCTGATTAACAGATCCGGGTCGGGGATACCACGAGTAGTAAGATGTTCCGAAACCATTGCTTCGGTTATATTGTTGGGAATAATTTTCTTTTCAAGCACTTCGGCCGACAATGCTTTTACGGCCTCCACAAGCTCCCATCTGGAAGAATAACTCAAAGCCAGTACAATGGTTGTTCCATCATTGGAAGAGGTTTCTTCTATGCATTGCATCAGAGTAGTACGCGCATCGGCAGGTAATCTGGAAAGATCCCCTATAGCCAGCAACCGTACATTATTTTTCATTAAATCGGGGGTTTCCCTGTGGATAGCAGATACCAGCAGTCCCATTAAAGCCTGAACTTCCTCATCAGGTCTGCTCCAGTTTTCGGTAGAAAAAGTATATAGCGTAAGGTATTTCAATCCGAGCTCAGTTGCCGCTTCAACCACTTTTCGTACAGAAACGACACCCTCCATATGACCAAAACTACGGTCTTTTCCCCGTGATTTTGCCCAACGGCCGTTCCCATCCATGATGATGGCAACATGCTGTGGCATTCTATTTCTGTCAATTTTTTCTATCAAAGACATTTCTGTTTCGTATTCTTAATAATAACTATTCTCATTGTTGCAGGGCCGGTCTCGGGGTCCGAAGTCCCACGTTACCGAAAGCATCAAAAAAGAATACCAATCTTTATTCTTCAATGCGCTCCCTTTCATTTTATAGGGATCATCCAGCAATTGGTTGTCGCCGGTAACATCCAGATTGTCTCCAAACAGTTTTCTGTATGAAAACTCGCACCCGATATTTACCCGGTTCATCAACTTGTACTTAATCCCTATGCCCAGAGGCAGGTTAACACCGGC
The DNA here is from genome assembly GCF_013409575.1 of Macellibacteroides fermentans. Classification (NCBI taxonomy): domain Bacteria; kingdom Pseudomonadati; phylum Bacteroidota; class Bacteroidia; order Bacteroidales; family Porphyromonadaceae; genus Macellibacteroides; species Macellibacteroides fermentans. The sequence goes on from NZ_JACCCY010000003.1 coordinate 61,874, forward strand.
AGACGTATTTCCTTCTCCAAAAGACGTTGTTAAACCAAGTCCCGTAAAAATATACGGTGTCATTCTTTTTGTATAAGCGTATGTATACTTGTCGCTATACGGAAAGAAATTAAACTCGATCTGCCCCCCCAGGTCTACCATATTCTTTGTAAAAGATACCGGCATCGCTCCCGGAAATACGTTATCCGTATTATCGGTGCTTCCCGAAACCTTTCCCCAAAGCAAAGATCCTTTAAGCGCCCAACGGAAATTGGTGTTGTATCTTACAACAGCGCCGGCAGCAGGATTCAACTCTTTGAATAAACTGCTTTTGTTGACATCGCCCATATAAAAGGCTCCGCCAGCCATTCCTCCTATTTCATATTTATATTCCTGTGCCTTCGTAAAGACAAAGGAAAAACTGATTGCAAAAATCAGAAAAGCCTGTTTAAAGAAAGTTGAATTCATATCCTTCGAATTTATTTATCACACCATTCCTAACGTTAAAAGCAGTGCAAAATTATGATTCAAAGGAACATTCTACTCTTTAAAGCCCAATCTGTTAATTCGTCCGCGCCATGTTTCGTTCAGTTCCGAGCCACCATTTGTACTCTTCCCTCCGAAAATAAGCATGAATTTTGATTTCTCCACTACCACAGAAGCATCGCCTCTACCAGTATATACAGCGGGTAACATAACCATCGAATCGGCTAAAGCCCAGGATACCCCTTTATCGATAGACAAATAAATATCACTTGTTCCCTTGCCGGCGGTAGTAAAACCACCAATCAGGAAGAACTTATCATCGTAATAGGTAAGCGAAGCACCTTCTCTTTTTCCAAAATAGGAAGAAGAAGCATCTGTAAGAAGCGCCCAAGACTTTCCATCAAAAGTACTCCAGGCCGCATTGGTAAGTTCGCCTGCAGCAGTTTTACCGGCTACTGTCATTAAGCGGGCAAAGTACATCGAGTTGTAAGAAAGAGCCGAGAATCCGGAAACAGGGAACTGATCCGGAGCGATCTCACCCATGGTAAATACACCGGCTTCACTCATTGCAGCAAATCGGTATACACCCGAGTCGTCCACTAAAAGAGACAATGCCGGAGCCGAGTTGTTATCTTCATTAATTGCACCGTAAACAGCAACCACCTTAGGAGCTCCTGCTACCTGAACAAAAGAAGTTTTATCGGTCGAACGGTACAAAGCACCCGATGCAGCAGGTACATACACCTCGTTATTAAAGAATACAGCCTGTTTGATCAATGCATCGGCAGGGAAACCTGTCAATTGATTTTTTGTCCACACCGGCTTATCTGTAGCCGGCGAAGTATACAATTCATGTGCGGAAGCACCCTTTGCATACATGTAAAGAGTGGCACTGTCGGGACTCATCAGCACCTGCTGTTTTTGTACAGCCTGTGGTAACATCGTATTAGTGTATAACCCCCATTCCAACGAATCGGGCACCACCTGATGAATATTCACCTGGGCACGGTATGTCTTTTTTGTAACACCGTCGTATGCAGTAGTGATAAATGTAACCGGTTTAGAGAAGTTAAGCGAATCGGAACCGTTCCACCAGATGGTGTCGCCGGTTGCTTCCTGAATTACCTGAATAGACGAAAAGCCGGATGCAGCAGTAAATTTACATACCACCTTTTCGATTTTCGTTCCATAATCCATGGAATCGATATTATAAATACGATCGTTCAGCTGATCTATGGAAAACTTAACACTATTCAATCCGGGGACAGAGTCGTTAGACAGTGAAAAGGCTTTAACCTGAGGATCTTTGATTGTAACATTTTCCACCTCATCATTTCCCAAACAGGAAGAAAGTGCCAGCATGCAACTACCAACCAGGAATAGTACTACTTTATTTTTCATCAAAAGCATAAGTTTAATCATATAAGGCACAAAAGTAGAAACATTTTTTGCTTTCCGCCCCATATTTAATCAATATTTATATTATTTTAGTGTCAATACACAGAATCCGATCTAAAAATCGGTTCGTCTGTACCAGTCAATTTTCGAATCGTTATGCAATATCGTAGACTGGGGCAACAGATTCAGCGCCGGGGCAGGCACTCCGTCCTTAAGATACACATGAGCCGTCTCCACCCGGATTTCATCCCATAAGTTGGCAGCAATAAAACTATTTAACAATTCGGTACCCCCTTCAACCAACAGAGACTGAATCTTTCGGGCGTGCAACTCAGATAATACCGTATCCAGAATATCGGATGTAAAATTGGCCTCCACGTACTCTACCCCCGGCCTGTTTCCGGGAGTCTTTTCCGTAAACACCAAGGTAGGTACAGCTCCGTCCAGCACATGGAATCCGTGGGGGATGCGCAGGGTACGGTCTACAATCACCCGGACAGGGTTACGCCCCGACCAGCTCCGTACCGTTAGCGACGGGTTATCATTCAGCACCGTGTTGGTACCCACCATAATGGCATCCACTTCAGATCGCAGCTTGTGTACCATCCGCATGGTTTGGGGGGTGGAAAGAACAACCGGCACATGTACCCCGCCCTTACGGGATCCGTCTATAAACCCATCGCGGCTCTGGGCCCATTTCAAAATAATGTAGGGACGTCGGGCAAGCTGGCTCGTCATAAAATAGCGGTTCAAATCCCGCGCCTCCTGTTCAAGCACACCGGTAACCACCTCTACACCCGCTTCCTTCAGTCGGACCACCCCTCTGCCGGACACTTCCGGAAAAGGATCCTTACAGCCTACCACCACACGAGGAATACGGTGTTTTATGATCAGATCCACACAAGGAGGAGTTTTCCCAAAGTGAGAACAAGGCTCCAGACTCACATAAAGCGTAGAATCGGTCAGCAGCGATTTATCCTGAACCATCCCCACCGCATTCACCTCAGCATGAGCCTCTCCACATCGGCGATGATAGCCTTCGCCAATTATCTTATCCTGATGAACAATCACGGCTCCAACCATCGGATTGGGCGAAGTATTGCCGGCACCCTTACGGGCCAATGCAATACATCTGGCCATATATTTCTCTTCAATCTGCATTATTTTCCTTGCTAATTTACCAATTCTAACTTACTTTTGCACAAAAACATGTGCCCATGAAAGAGATACGGAATTACATCGAAGACTCCCTGAAAGGACTTTTTTCAGCAGAAGAAATCCGAAGTCTCACTAAAATGATACTGGAAAGATGTTGTTCCATCCCCCAGCAACGTCTACTGTTCGACAAAGATATACAAATATCCGATACACAGAAACAAGACATCGAAGCGATTGTTACACGGTTAAAGAACCAGGAACCCATCCAGTACATTCTGGGTATCGCCTGCTTTTACGACCTCGACTTTAACGTTACCCCCGATGTGCTGATACCCAGACCGGAGACCGAAGAGCTGGTGGAACGTATCCTGTCCCGGCACCGTCAGCAGGGCATACGCATCCTGGATATCGGAACCGGAAGCGGCTGCATTGCCGTAACCCTGGCTGCACACCTACCGGAAGCACGGGTTGTTGCGGCCGATGTTTCGCCGGGAGCCCTTGCAACAGCCGCCAGAAATGCGACAAAGAACGGGGTAACAGTACACTTTATCGAAACAGACATCCTGGCCAGGAAAGCGCTGGAAGACATTCCCGGTGTATTTGATGTGATTGTAAGCAACCCTCCGTACGTAAAACTGAGCGAGAAAGAGTCGATGGAGGCCAATGTGCTGAACTACGAACCGCACCTGGCCCTGTTTGTAACTGACTCCGATCCGCTGCTTTTTTATCGGTCCATCGCCCGGTTCGGCAACGAGAAACTACGAAAGGGCGGATCGCTGTACTTCGAGATCAACGCCCAGTACGGCAACGAGGTAGCCGGGTTGCTGGAAGAAGAGGGCTATACCGATATCGAGATTATTAAAGACATCCCGGGTAAGGACCGGATTATACAAGCCAAACGATGAAAGAGAAAACCGAAGCCGAACTATTACACCTTTGCGCAGCCTATTGCTCGGCGGCGGAACGATGCATCCACGATGTAAAAAAGAAGCTGGACGCAGCCGATGCCTCTCCGGAGGTGAAGGAACGTATCATCCGCCGGCTTGTAGAGGAAAAGTTTATCGACGAAACACGGTTCTGCCGGAGCTTTGTAAACGACAAACTCCGGTTCAACAAATGGGGACGAATCAAAATAGACTTCGAGCTCCGTAACAGAGGAATATCCTCCGCATTACGCGAAGAATCCCTGGGAAGTATCGACGAGCAATATTACAACGAACTGCTTGCAGAGCTGCTTGCAAATAAGAAAAAAAGCATCAAAGCCAAAGATGCCCGCGATGCCTACCTGAAACTCCTTCGCTTTGGTGCAGGCAGGGGATTCGAAAGCAACCTCATCTCTCGTTGTCTGCAGCAATTGGTAAAAGGAGGCGACGATGAAACTATGGAATGACCTGTTGCATCTCTTTTTCCCCAGACTGTGTCTGCTTTGCGACGAACCGCTTGTAGAAGGCGAAAGAACGCTCTGTCTGAGCTGTCTGTATAGTCTGCCGCGCACCCACTTCCACAAGCGGCCCTTCAATCCCGCCGAACAGCTTTTTGCCGGCAAAACACCCGTCACCAAGGCTACCTCCTATTTATATTACGAAAAGGGAGGGAAGGTCCAGCAACTGATTTACGCCATCAAGTACCGGGGCGAGAAAGAAGCCGGCTTCCAAATGGGCAAACTGGCGGCTGCCGAACTGTACAAAGAGGACTTTTTCGAGGGCATTGACCTGATAATCCCGGTACCGCTACACCCCGGAAGACAACGACGCAGAGGGTACAACCAGGCCGAGTGCATTGCCCGGGGCATCGCATCTGTGGCACAAATACCCGTGGACTGCCGTTCGCTGGTACGGAAACGGCAGACAAACACCCAGACGCATAAGAATGTGTTCGAGCGGTGGACAAACGTACAGGATATTTTTCACATAAACACGCCCCAAAAACTTACCGGCAAACACATCTTACTGGTAGACGATGTACTTACAACCGGGGCCACAATCGAAGCATGTGCCCAACGCATAAACGCCATCGAAGGGGCACATATCAGTATCTTAACGTTATCCATAGCCTAAATATATAGGAAATTTTAATCGGTTTCCTTAGGCTTTATCAATCACATTGTCTATTTTTGCAAACGATATCAAATATAAAGGATTGTATGAAAACACTGGAAAGATTAGTTGCTGAGAAATTATTAAAAATTAAAGCCGTTAAATTGCAACCGGCTAATCCGTTTACATGGGCTTCGGGATGGAAATCTCCTATCTACTGTGACAACAGAAAGACACTTTCTTATCCGGCTGTTCGTACGTTTATCAAATTGGAACTTGCCCGGGTTATCAGCGAAAAGTATGAAAATGTAGACGCCATTGCCGGGGTTGCCACAGGTGCTATCGCACAAGGAGCTTTGGTTGCCGATTTGCTTAATGTGCCATTTGTATACATCCGGTCTACCCCCAAAGATCATGGTTTGGAAAACCTGATTGAAGGCGAATTGAAACCCGGATCGAAAGTGGTGATTATTGAAGACCTGGTATCTACAGGAGGAAGCAGTTTAAAAGCTGTAGAAGCCGTACGCAATTTCGGTTGCGAGGTAATCGGTATGGTAGCCATCTTTACACACGGCTTCCCCATTGCAACGCAACAATTTAAGGATGCCAAGGTAACACTTACGACCTTAAGTAACTACGATGCTGTGGTTGAAGAAGGCGTACGTACAAATTATATCGACGAATCGGATATCGAAACGTTGCAGGAGTGGCGCAAGGATCCGGCTAACTGGAATCCCGAAGCCTGATTTAAAACCCCAACATATGACAGAATTTGTTAGCGAGGTTAAAACAATCCCGCACGATGAAGATCGCATCTTCACCATGCTCTCTGATTTATCCAACCTGGAGCGGATTAAAGACCGCCTTCCCCAGGATAAAATACAAGATTTCGAATTCGACAGCGATTCATGTTCATTCGCTGTGGCACCGGTAGGTAAAATCACGTTCCGCATTGTGGAACGTGAACCCAACAAAACCATCAAGTTTGAAACAACGAATTCACCTGTACCTTTGTTCTTATGGATTCAACTGAAACAGGTTGCCCCCGAAGATACGAAGATGAAGATGACGATCAAGGCAGACCTTAATCCGTTTATCAAGCCGATGGTTTCCAAACCCCTGCAGGATGCCCTGGATAAAATAGCTGTGGTTATTGCATCGCTGCCCTATTAATTAGCAATATGGCTCAAAAACTTTGGGAAAAGAATGTAAAGGTAGACCAACAGGTGGAAGCCTTTACAGTAGGTAAAGACCGCGAAATGGATCTTTACCTGGCAAAATACGATGTTCTGGGCTCCATGGCACACATCACCATGCTTGAAAGCATCGGACTGCTTGCCAAAGAGGAGCTGCCGGTTCTGTTGGCTGAACTCAAGAACATCTATGCCATTGCCGATAAAGGTCAGTTTGTAATTGAAGAGGGGGTCGAAGACGTACACTCGCAGGTAGAGCTGATGCTTACCCGCAAGCTGGGAGATATGGGTAAAAAGATCCACAGCGGACGTTCACGCAACGACCAGGTGCTGGTGGACCTTAAACTCTTCACCCGCGCCCAGATCGAAGAGGTGGTACAGCTTGTATCCGGCCTGTTCGATGTATTGTTAAGTCAGAGCAACCGCTATAAAGAGGTACTCCTGCCCGGATATACCCACCTGCAGATAGCCATGCCATCCTCCTTCGGGTTGTGGTTCGGCGCCTATGCAGAGAGTCTTACCGACGATTTGCAGCTTATGCAGGCAGCGTACAAGATATGCAACCGCAATCCCCTGGGATCGGCAGCAGGATATGGATCATCGTTCCCGTTGAACCGTCAGCTTACCACCGATCTGCTTGGATTCGACTCGTTGGACTACAACGTGGTATATGCCCAGATGGGACGTGGCAAAATGGAACGCACCGTGGCCTTCGCCCTTGCGGGAATAGCCGCCACCCTGTCCAAGCTGGCATTCGATGCCTGTATGTTTAACAGTCAGAATTTCGGATTCATCAAATTGCCCGATCAGTTTACTACCGGATCCAGTATCATGCCCCATAAAAAGAATCCGGATGTGTTCGAGCTCACGCGGGCCAAATGCAATAAGATTCAGGCGTTGCCGCAGCAAATCACGCTTATCAGCAACAACCTGCCGTCTGGTTACTTCCGCGATCTTCAAATTATCAAGGAGGTGTTCCTGCCGGCGTTCGACGAACTGAAAGACTGTCTGCGTATGGTCACCCTGATGATGCAGGAGGTAAAGGTAAACGAAACCATTCTGACCGACGATAAGTATTCGCTCATCTTCAGTGTGGAAGAGGTAAACCGGCTTGTTCTTACAGGCGTACCCTTCCGCGATGCCTACAAGCAGGTGGGTCTCGAGATTGAAGCCGGACGGTTCACACCGCAGAAAGCTGTAAGTCACACCCACGAAGGCAGCATCGGCAACCTGTGCAACGACCACGTATCTGCACTCATGCAGCAGGTTATAGACGGGTTCTCATTCAGCAAGATACACGAAGCAGAACAAACGCTGTTATCGTAACAATATGCATTGCAGCAGCCAAAGAATCGGAATGATCTTTGGCTGCTATTTTTTTTGTTTGTACTTTCGTCTGATAAACCAATACAAAAACCATTAATACCTATCTTCTATGGACTACACAGCAGCAGCAGACCGCTACACGAATGGGATGAAATACAACCGTTGCGGACGATCGGGCATTATACTTCCGGCCCTCTCATTGGGCCTGTGGCATAATTTTGGCGACATAGACAACCAGGAAGAGGCAGAAAAGATGATCCTTTACGCCTTCGACCATGGAATCACCCACATCGATATTGCAAACAACTACGGTCCCCCTCCCGGATCGGCAGAAAGCAATTTCGGTAAAATATTCAAGAAACAACTGCAGGGATACCGCGACGAGCTGATCATCTCTTCCAAAGCAGGCTATCTGATGTGGCCCGGCCCATACGGCGAATGGGGATCCCGCAAGTACCTGCATGCCAGCATCGATCAAAGTCTCAAGCGCACCGGCCTCGAATACTTCGATGTATTTTACAGTCACCGGTACGATCCCAACACGCCGCTTGAAGAGACCATGCAGGCGTTGGTAGATATCGTAAAGCAAGGCAAAGCCCTTTACACCGCCATCTCAAACTATCCTGCCGACAAGGCCGCCGAAGCCTACAAATACCTCTCGGCCCACAACACCCCCTGCTTATTGCATCAGTGCAAATACAGCATGCTTGTGCGCGACGTAGAACCCGAAGTACTGGAGGTAGGCAAGCAACACGGCGTAGGACTCATCGCCTTCTCATCCCTGGCACAGGGACTGCTTACAAACAAATACCTGCACGGCATACCCGAAAATTCGCGGGCAGCCAAACCCTCGGGATTCCTGCAAAAAGAACAGGTTACCCCCCAGGTAATAGCCAAGGTAAGCAAGCTGAATGAGGTAGCCGCACGAAGGGGACAAACACTGGCCGAGATGGCGTTGGTATGGGTGCTGAAAGACCCGCGTGTAACCTCGCTCATTGTGGGAACCAGCTCCGTTCAACAGCTTAAAGACAACCTCAACGCACTTCAGAATCCGGACTTCACCGCCGAAGAGCTGAATGAAATTGAAACAATTCTGCGTTCCTGAAATAAGAAACAGGTCTGCTTTCCGTTTCAATAGCAGACCTGTTTTTAATCTCTTAAACCGTAACAAACACCCCAAGAATGAAAAGAGCTGTTGTAGTACTGTTGTTGATGGTAATCTGCAGTTGTTCCAAAATAACGGAATCGGATATACCCTATGCCCGTGTCTGGTTTAAACTGGATTTGCGCTACAGCGACAAAGACCTGGTGCCTCTGCTGAGTTATAAAGAATTTACCACCCCCCGTGCCGCCGGAGAATATACCGGCTATGCCGGACTGCTTATCGTACACAGCTACGACAACCTTTATATGGCGTTCGACCGCTGCTGCCCCAACGAAGCCCGTCGCGATGTTGTGATTGTACCCGGCAACAACGACGGCACAGCCACCTGTCCGCAGTGCAAAACCGTTTACGACATCAGCAACGGAGGCACCCCCTACTCCGGTCCCTCCAAGTTTGCATTAAGAAGATACAACGTAACTCAAAGCGGCGAAACCATCCAGATTCACAACTAAAACTAGTAAAGCTGGTTGCCTACGTTAATCCAGGTTGCCTTCTTCCATAGCCATTCCAGCGGACCCTGCGGATGCGAACGAAGCCACCAACGGCAAAAGCAGAACTGGATAAAGAATATACCCACACCTATAAGAATACATACGGTGATGCCGGTATAGCGATAAAGTCCCAATCCCCAGTTATAAAACAGGAATCCCCCTATTAACGACTGCGACAGATAGTTGGTCAGACTCATGCGTCCATAAGGCGCAAGCTGGTGGAGTACCCCCTTCAGCTTTGTAAGGTAATACACAAGAATTACCCCTGCAAACAAGATTCCGGTAAAGGCAATATTAGAGAGCGACTTAAGCAACAAGGTAGAAGGAACAAGAAGCGCCTCGCGGGTGATAAAGTCGGGTAAAATAGCCGTAAGACCATAAATAGGGAAAAAGGCGATGGTTACAGCGATAAACACCTTCGTCCAGAAACGGATATTCTGTTCCGTATAGTGAAACAAATTGCTACGCCCTATCAGTATACCAACCATAAACAAACCTGCTGTCTGCGTAACCCTTCCATGTAGAAGCATCCAGCCCATATTGGCAATATTCCCCGTCCACAGAGCCGTCTTGCACAATTCGATAAAAGAGCCCTCCTTCTGAACCGTATTAACGATCTCCCAGTAAGGAGCATCCAGCTGAGCATTGATAACAAATGCAGGATCCAACAGCGCAATGATGATCTGTCCCCATTCAAGCGGTTGCAGTAAAAGAATGCCCGCAATAATGGCAATGGATCGGGATGAAAGTCGGCACACCGCAATCATCACATACCCCAGCAAAGCATAAAGCATCAATATCTCGCCCGGAAACAAAGACGAATTTATGCAGGCAATAAAGAACAACAAAACCAGTCGCCAGGCAAATCTGGGGCGAAAATCTTTTCCTTTTATCTTTTGTGAGTTATCCTGGATAAAAAAGCTGAACCCGAAAAGAAGTGCAAAGATGCAATACGCCTTACCCGAAAAGGCAAAAAACACACTATCCCATATCACCTTATCCGTAAACAACAATAAATTACAGGTTTCTTCCGGATAACTATAAAGACTAAACCGTTCGATAAAATGGATAAGGGTAATTCCCAATACAGCAAAACCACGTAATACATCCGCTATTTCGATGCGGTTATTACCGGTTGGAGAGTAAGACAAGTGCATGCTTTTCAAAATTTAATTGTTAACGTATTATCTAATTTGAAACGCAAAAGTACAACAAACCCTCCCCCATTAATAGAACAAACCATTCAATAGGTAACACAATCCAACCAAAAGGCCTTAGGTTGGGGAGAAAGGAACTTCAGGAATCCGTTCTTTATTTGAAATTGTGGAATATAAAATGGAAAATACACCTTTCCTTTATCCCACAAATCAATACTAAAAAACATATTGAATAAATACAGGTGTAATTATCCTGCATTCTTAGATCTAAAATAGAACATAAATAATGTATTTACTACAATGATACTCACGATATAAATAATACACAAAGCATCCATTCTCGTTTTCTTCTGCTTAGGAATCTTTTTAAATTGCTTATATAATACCGTTTGCTTATTTCTAAAATATAAGAAATCTATGGCTAAGGAAATTATTCCAATAATCAAAAAAGGATCCAATCCAATGGCCGTATCTTTTATATAAAAAGAGTCAAATATCAAAACATATAAAATCCCAAATATAGGAATAACACTAAATCCATGAAAAACAGAAATTCCCATTATAGAATAATACACTGGCATTTCTTTTTCCTTAACAATTTTAGTATTCCACCAATACAAACGACAAAATAAGTATTCAAAAAAATTCATTTGCTGTAACTTTATATTATTTTGTTTAAGGTTGGGAAGTTAGGTGTTTTACGACAGACTTTGCTTTCTTTTGAAATATTTTATGGGTAGCAAAATAGAGATCAATAAAGTGGATAAAAAGATTATTGCACCTGTTAATAACAGTTTGAGTCCGTTTGCATCCCCTCTCGAAAATTCACTATACTCTGAAAGTACAGCAAAAATCATGTATATGCTTCCGATACCAATTAGTAAGGATGCAAATAGAGCCATTGTTTTATTTTTGAGAATAACCAGCAACGACATAAAGAGAATGACTGCAAGCATCAGATAGTTTATATATGAGGTCGCCAACAAACCATCTAAAAACCAATACATAGCCACTAAAACAATAAATACTTCAGGAACATACTGTATTCCTTTAATAAGATTCATTTTTTTCATAATGTACATCATTAATTAAATATTAAACGGATTTTAGAACCGATTATTGCTCTGTTGATAAATACCAGTATCGACATTGTTACGAGATTTCTATTAACTTTTTTCCTTAAAAATTTGCTCATATAAAAAAGTTATCTACCTTTGCAACCGCAAACAAGTAATGCGAAAGTAGCTCAGTTGGTAGAGCATAACCTTGCCAAGGTTAGGGTCGCGGGTTCGAGTCCCGTCTTTCGCTCCAGGCCGCCCGGATGGTGGAATGGTAGACACGAAGGACTTAAAATCCTTTGACTATTGCAGTTGTGCGGGTTCAAGTCCCGCTCCGGGTACAAATCCTGGTAAATAATCTTATTTATCAGGATTTGCTTTAAAATTGACATATTGCGAAAGTAGCTCAGTTGGTAGAGCATAACCTTGCCAAGGTTAGGGTCGCGGGTTCGAGTCCCGTCTTTCGCTCACAAAAAGAGCTCGTTTCAATGAAACGAGCTCTTTTTGTTTTATCCCCTTCGTACCCTACACCAGCAACCCTCTTTAAATCTCTGCAAAAAAGGATTTTAATTTATTTAGCTCAATGTTGAATTTCGTTGGGTTATGAATTTTAAGCTTGTTTATATTTAGTAACTTCCATTGAACGGAAGGGAAATCCTTGAAATGGCTGTAAACAGAGTTCTCCCATTGCGGTTCTCCTTGTTCAAAATCAATAAGGAAACTTTTGTCCTCGTCGGTCAAAATTGAGTGAACAGAAACAATTAATTGCTCTCTGGTTTTTTCATAATCTTCGTAAGTAAACGGAATGTCAGTCATTCCCTGAAATTGGTTTTCCAAGGCATCCCGTTGATCAATCGGATTTGGTTGTAAAGACTCAAGAATGGGCTTATCACTTCCTAAAAGGCTAAATATTAAGCCATACTTTGCTAGAGCAATAGAATCAAGAGACATGTATTTACAATCAAACAAATCACGAGGATGTTGTCTACTTAACGCTGCAGAAATTTTACCTCCATACAACTGTGTAAAAGAAACAGTTCGTGCAATACATCCCATTTTAAATTCAGACTGAGCTTTACTGCAAAGCTCTTTATCTTCAATTGGTTCGATAATACCTCGCTTTGTTCCATTTACTTCAATCTTTACGGTTGCACCATCTTTAGTACACATCAGCTTCCAAACATCAGCCTTATGGATAATTTTAATATCGGGGATTGACTTCTCAATAATTTTCTTCAGATTAGACAGATTTAAATTAATATCCTGAAGACTTTCATCTCTTTTCTTTAGGGGTATATATGTAATGTCAATATCAACAGAATAACGAGGCATATTCTTATGAAACAAATTAATTGCAGTTCCACCATGCACAGCAAAATCTTTTATTCTATATACTAATGGCATTATTCGTATCAAAAGAGCCACTTGTTTTTTATATTGGTCATTCATAATCGTATAAATCTTTTGGTATTGTTATTTTATACTTAGACACATAAACACCGCTTTCCACCAACTTATGCTTTCCTGTGCCCAAATTCAACTTGTCAAGATTAAGAGAATCAAACCAATAGTGTCCAGCCTTTTCTGCCATATAAAGAAACATTCGTTTAACTTTCAGATTGTCTGTAGTTTGCAATAATAGTTGTAAAACTGATGGACGAAGAGTGGTAAGCTGTTCCATTATATAATACAGATCCATATATGAATATTGTTTAGGCGCTAAAAGCAAGCATTCAAAAAAAGCCTGCTCGGGAACAGAGGCCAGCAGATTAGAATAATCTGAATTAAATGAAGCTAATTGTGGTTTTGAGAAGGTCTCGGTTGAAAAGAATTTCATTGTACGGTCAAAACCTTCGTCCAACATCCAATCAGGGATAGATTCTTGTTTGGGATGTCCTATCATTAACAACGGTTTTCCCATGGGAACGTAGTGATTGAATCCGGAAAGTTCTAAAGCTGAATGAGCAGCTATATGGAAGCTTTTTTTCATCTGTTCATTATAACTATCCAATACAGAAAAAGAACTCAGCTTATCTCCTGTACGAAACATAACACCTTTGGTCAAGGCAGTAAGCCAACCCGAATCACGATATCTCTTTATGAGTTGGTCTGAGTATCCATTTTCTTTCAGCCATGCAGAAAAATACAAACCACCGGGGTTGCCATTCATCAATAGGTGGTTAAGTTTATTCCCCTTTTCTATACTCATAGTATATAATTATTATATAGATTCAACTACAAAAATATAATATTTCTTGATAAGAAAAGATATTTTGGTTGAATTTATTTTACAATTCTATACTTTAAGTATATAATAAAGAACTATTTTCAACCCTAACGATACTTATATTCAGAACTCATTCCATTTAACTATAACATAGACTTTATAAAACGCAAAAAAGTCCGACTCTCGTGAGCCGGACCATTCTTACATAAAACCAACTGCTATACCAGCAACTTATACAGGTAACTGGTGCCGGCTACTGCTATCAAACACCAGCCAAGCAGGTTGGTGGCTCCGGAGGCAGGGGTGGTTCCGTTGGCTCCTTCGTTGGGCGCAACATCGTACTGGCTTCTATCGCCGGAGTAATCGGAGGTGCAGGATTGTCCCGTAACTGCACTTTGACCGGAAGTTCCGTTTTGCCTGTAGGCTTGGAGTTGTCCTCCGGTGGCGGGCGCTGACTGAGGGTTACAATTACACCCAGTGCAGCCAGGACAATCTCCTTTTCTTCCATTACAAGTGCCAGGAGGGTAAGGATCTTCAGGAACGTAAGGGTGGACCTTTTGCTGTTTCCTTTTCCGAAAAAAGCAGCTTGCCACTACTAAAATAAATTCAATGATCTGTTTTACTTGTTTCATCTTTCTGTTTGTTTTAAGGGGTTGTGTTGAGAATCAATCTTTATGTTCCGGAAACTGCAGTGCTATTAACCGGCTCATGGTGGCGGATAGCTTTACCAGCAACATCTTGTAGTTTTGGCGGTTGTCGCCGTTTACCTCGCTGATGTAGCGGCTGTAGGCTATCTCCTGGGCGTAGGCGGCCGGAACGTTGCTTACGTTGCAGGCAGAGGCATAGGATGAGCGCAGCAGGCGGGCCATATCCAGGATACCGTTTCTGGCATCGGGGTAGCTCCGGTAGGTAAGTCCCTTTTCGCAAAGCTGCACCTTGGTACCCGGCCAGAACTCGGAGGGTTTGCCGAAGCCCGTCAAACCACCGAAGTTAAAGTGCTCTTTACACAGCACCGACTCGCCCCACCCTGTTTCGATGGCGATCTGGGCCAGCAGCACCACCGGGTTAATGCCATATTTTATTCCCGCCTCCTTTACCTGGGGGTAATAACTCTGTACAAATATTTCTTTCAGCATAAAAATCGTTTGTTAGTTTCTAAACCTTGTAATTCAAAATTGAGATTTGTATCCCCAGAACAATAGGCTGCAAAACAGGCCACTTGGAATCCGCAGGATTTGAATACAAAATTGCACCCCCGGCACCGGTATCCGGGGGTACAATGAGGGATTAATAAACGTGCTCTTTATCGCACTTTTCTTCCACAGTTACCACCTGCATCTTTTCATACTTCAGGTCTTTCAGTGCACCGCGAAGCATCGTTCCGGCACTGAAGGTGATGCGTCCTTTGTTGAACATGCTGGCGTTGAACTCTTCCGGAGTGGCAACTCCTTTCGAACCGTTGGTGATGCGGAAGGTACCAAAGGTACCGAGGGAAATAGAGTACCCTTCAGTTAGCTTGCTACACATCTCATAGATCAGACCTTCAAGTACCAACTTGATGTCGCCACGACTGGCAGTGCTTCGCGAGGCGATGGCATCGCACAACTTCTCCAGGTCCAATCGACTGGAAACACGGGTTAAACCATAATACAATTTGCGATCGGCAGGAGCACCTTTGGTCATATCCTTACGGTGCACAAGTGAAAATTTTAGTGACATACGCTTTTAATTTTTAAGGGTTAATGAAATCTTTTCGTTACGTAACAATGCAAAGATACATCCACCCTCCTACCTGTTTGCGCAAAACAGACACCTATGTGCAGTTAGTGCAGTTTATGGGAGAATATGTCCGAAATATGCTAAAAAGATGCTTTTATTTCCTAAAAATCAGTGCTATAATTTGCCAATATAAATAATTATACGTATATTTGATTATAATTAAACAAGAATTAAATCTAGTGAAAACCACAGAAGAAATACCTGTTAAGAGTTACTCTTTGTCTGAACTCAGCCAATTGTACTCACCCTCGCTCTCGGTGTCGGCTGCCACCAAACAGTTGCTTCGTTGGATGCTAAGGCATCCCAATCTAGTGTCCCGTCTGCAAGAGACAGGATGGCAAAAAGGTCAGCGACGGTTCAGTCCCAAACAAATCGCCCTGCTGTTTGAATGCCTCGGGCCACCCTAATCACCCTTCAAAGAACGTTTTAAAATGTAGTTACCGTTCCGTTTTCAATACTATATCTTTGAGAATTCATTCATATATCTTTGGCTTTCCAATCATATATCTTTGAAAGTTCAATCCTATATCTTTGATTTGTCAAACATATATCTTTGAAAAAACGATCTTATAGCCTTGAAAACAGGATCAGGTATCTCTCAAAAACGCTCTTTTATCTTTATGGAACACCTCTCTTATCACCGGGAAACGTTCCTTTTCTATCCGGTTTTAATCCTTTTTTAGGTAGAAAATCACTCCATACAGCTTTTGGAAACGAAAGAAAATGGCGTGAACGGCCACTCCTATGTCCTTTCGGAAGCTGAAAAAGCTTTCCGGCACAAGAAATAGAATGGCCCAAACGCAATGAATACTTCCTTTTGAAAGGTGATTAGCGGACTAAAAAAAGGAAATAGTATCTGATAAACACGATAAAATAGATTTATAAATATTAACTTATAAAAATACACAATCATGGATTTAGTTAAAATTAACGAAATGCTGTTAAAAACACTCCAATACGGTCGAGATATGGTCAAAAATCTGTGTCAAAAAAAATTACCCTATTTTGGGCAGTTAAAGAGGGTCTTAAAGGAACTAAAAGAAGGTTACGAGAAGGAGTCTATTTTACAGTTTCTTTTGGGTTGGGCCAAGGGCGAAATAGAGGGTAAAATTCTCCATTGGAAAGAGCTTGCCGCCTCCTTTATAAAGGAGTTTCACAAAGCAAAAAATGCAGAAAATAAAGCACAAAGCAAGGATAAATCGAGAAACGAACCGCTACCTATCGACATGACTAAGAGAGAGTTGATAATACTATTCATCCGTCAGATGTACGATGCAGGTGCGTTTCCTAATTGTTCGCTAAACAGATTATCTCACTTCTTAAATGATACTTTTAATCTGGATAAAAGTTACCGCACAATCACCAATAATTTAATCAAATTTAAGGTAGATAAAGAGAAGGATTTTGTGTACTACGCCACCCTGTTTCTGGAGCAGAAAAAACGAGAGTGCTCAGAAGAATTTACCAAGTGAAAATTTGCATATGTTAATGTAGTACAACGATTTAGGTCACTTGTTAATTTGCAAAAAACGTCACACTTGTTATTCCAATCTTTTAACTGTTCTTTGAGGTGGTTCCTGAGTTGCAGCGGCAACGGATTTACGGTTTTAAAGCGTAGCCTTATACAGAAATATTCTTTATATATTAATATAGGGCTTGTGATTCGGCTTGTGACTAACCCCCTCAAAACCCGCATCAATGCAGAGAAAAGGTATGTGAATCGGCTTGTGGCAATTTAGGAAGAAATAAATTTATTAATCTTAAATCATTAATTTACAAGACTTTGAAGAATTTAGAATTGAATTACCTGGATAGCCTGTTGGAGTCGGGCTACGTAAGGGTACCACGAAAAGTACTGAACGATCTTTACGGGTCTGATGCCGAAGAGCAGCTTATCGCCCATGTTTATCTTTTCCTGTTTTCCAGAAGTTACTTTGCTACCGGAACTGTGATCAGAGACAACAAGCAGCTTACCTGCCACAGAGGGCAAGTGATTTGTTCGCAAGCCGAGCTGGCAGCAAAATTTAACCTTTCTCCCTGGCGGGTAAGGGGAGTGCTGAATATCCTCAAGGAACGCTATCTAATCGAGGTGGAAAACATAAAGGGTATCTCGCACATCGGCATGCTGTACTACGATTCCATCGCCGGCAAACCCAAACAGGAAAGTTCTTCGGAAGGGGGCTCCGGCAAAAAGAGACACAAAGAGAGAGAAACGGAAGCGTCTAACACCACGTTTTCATTGAAAGGACACATTTTAGATTTTATGAGCAATGATTGAGAAAAACACGGGGATCACCCACGAAAAAGCGGTAGTTGCCTGCCTGCTTGCCAACACCGAGGCTATTACCAACGTGATTGGATTTTTGAAGGCCGACATGTTCAGCTCGCGCGAGCTGGGATTTATCTACAAGGCCATCGTGCACCTGTTCGAACAGGGCAAACGTACCAACTACAACCTGATAGACCGCACCATGCAGGAGATGGACCGCGAGCTGTTCCTGCAGATGAACGGGCTGGCCTATGATCCGGAGTTGTTCACCATGGCTAGGGATTCGTCGCAGGTTACGGAGTATGCGCTGCTGATAAAAGACAGCTACATCCGGTTCCGACTTACCGAGCATCTTAATGCCGTTAAACTTTCGCTTACCGATGTGGGCACGCCCATCACCTCCATCCTGGGCACGCTGCATTCCGGAGTGGATAAAATTTGCAACGACACCGACACGGGCAACGAGGCGCGTCCGCTGGCCGAGATTGTAGCGTCCAACCTGAAGGATTTCCGAAAGAACCGGGCGCTGGGATTGGATAGCCGGGCCATTCCTTCGGGCTTTACGGAGTTCGACAAGCTTACGGGCGGGGGCTTCTTTCCGGGCGAGATCTATACCCTGGCGGCTCGTCCCTCCGAAGGTAAATCCATGGTTACGCTGCACATCCTGCAGGAGATTGCCAAAAAGGGCTACCACGTGCGGCTGGTGAACCATGAAATGGGCGATTACGATACGGCCAACCGCTCTATTGCCATGCTTACGGATATCAACCCCGACTTGCTGCGCCGCGGGGTGCTTACCGAAGGTCAGGAAATGGAGGTGGAACGGCTGCTGCAAGAGGAGCTAACCAACCTGAAGCTGGACATCCGCTACATGGGGAACGCCCGCATCGAGAGCATCGTTACCGAAACCATGCTGGCCTGCAAGCGGGGTAAGTGCGACATGCTGGCAGTGGACTACCTGCAGCTGATATCGGCTCCGGTAGAGAAAGGGGGCACGGCCGACGAGGCCATCGGTAGGAACATCAATGCCCTGAAGGATCTGGCAGTGCGCTGCAACATTCCTGTAATCGTGGTGTCGCAGATGAACCGCGAGATTGAGCACCGTGGCGACAAAGCCAAGATTCCGGTGTTGTCGGACCTGCGCAACTCGGGAGTTATCGAACAGACCTCGGACGTGGTGATGTTTGTATACCGCCCCGACCGTTTAGGCATCACCAAGGATCAGGACACCGGCGAAAATCTGGTAGGCATCGCCAAGCTGCTGCTCCTTAAAAACCGAAACGGAGGCATCGGCCATGCAAACTTCAGGCACAATAAAACATTTACCAAACTATGGGATTTTATCTCTTTCAATAAAAATAAATCTAAAATTCAACAAATCTATCCGGACCAATGAAAAAGCACTCTAAACAATCAGAATTTGTGGAAGACCATCTTACCCTCGAGACGGTGGTGAACTGGTACGGATCCGTACACTTTAAATCCAATGGTAAAGCGTTGATGCGCTGTCCGTTCCACAACGACACCCATCCCTCGCTGAAGTTAGACAACCACAAAGGGCTGTGGCACTGCTTCCCCTGCGGTAAAGGGGGCGACAAAGCTACCTTTGTAATGGAAAAGGAGTCGTGCTCCTACCCCGAAGCCCTCAAACTGCTATGCGCACGCCATGGCGGACCGTCTGATCAATCATCAGAAAGCACTGAAACAAAGGGGCCGATTTATGAAAACCCTATAGAATTTGAGGGATTCTTCGCTCCATTGGAAACACCGAAGGCTAAACAGAAAGCGCCCGAACCCGAAGCAACCCCGGAACAACTCCGGGCCATGGAGCAGGAAAACAGAGCGTTTGCCAATTCATGCTACGGCTATGTACCCGACTGCGGAGGTCTCTCCGAAGCTTATGTGAACTTTGGTGTGAGAATGGTACGGCAATATCCCCCACAAGGCTTTACCCAGTTTAAGGGACGCATCGCCTTCCCCATCCACAACGAACGGGGCATACTGGTGGGCTTTACCTGCCGGTACTTTGGGCAGATAAATTCCGTAGGCGGCAAAGGGATACCCAAGTATATCAACAGCGCCAACAATGCCCTCTACAACAAAAGCCGGGTAATATACGGACTGTACCAGGCCATAGATCATATCCTGAGCGAGGGACTAGTTCACATGGTAGAGGGCCCCAAGGACTGCATCGCCATGCATGCGGCAGGGTATCAAAACACGGTCGCCCTGTGCGGATCGGCCCTGTCCGACGAACAGATAGAGCTACTAAAAAGATATGCTCGCCGGGTGTCATTGGTGCTGGATGGCGACGAAGCCGGACAAAATGCCGCTGCCCGCATCGAAAAACAGTTGGCAGATGCCGGCTTTATGGTGATGAACTGCCTCCTTCCCGAAGGCGAAGACCCCGACTCCCTATTCCACCGATACGGCAAAGAGGGCTTCTGCACCATCTTCCGCGAAAGTGCCTACAACAGGAGGGTGAAAAAGTTTGGAGGAACACTTGATGATGAATCCGGAGAAAGCGATATACGGGTGGCTCTATTCTGCGACGACGAACTGGAAGTGATAGCCCTGCATCAGCAAAACCTGATGGAGCGTCCCAGATTGGAAAGGTTGGAAGCAGAAATCCGGATGGAGATGGATCACCTGATGGGGATACTTTTCTATACCACCAACAAACCCGAACGGACCGAAGTGCTCCAAAGGCTTGTACACGCCAGCAAACGCCTTAACATCCTGTACAAGGAACTGAACAGGCCCCACGGCACCTACAACAAACAAATACGCATTAAATAAAAATGAAAGAACCGGTCGGGGCAACGTCTAACTAAGTCAGAAATTACAACACCGACCGGTTGCTTTAAATTTTCCTACAATTTGCTTTAAACAGAATCAGCCCTTATAGCATGGGATCGATTCCGTTTTCTAAGCGATCTTTGACTTCTTCAGCCTCTTTACTTGTCAGCTCTCTAGAAGTTTCAGTAAAAGCTACCGTAAACAGGTTTATCATTTTGTCGAACGCAGCCGGTTTAAATGTTACACCCTGATTGATCGCATCCATCCACAATACATTCTTGTTGATATAAGTCAGTGGATTAAAGTAAACCGACAGATCTTCCCATCCGCTGTAGATCAGACCTACAGCCTTAGATTTCTTCGTCATCTCTTTATCGCACTCTCCTTTACAGCAATAATATGCTTTTTGGTATATTTCTTTTCCGTTTGGTGAGTTTTGTTCACTTCTCCAGGTAACAATTATACCTGATGCAGGATTGGCTAACAGGTTTTCTCCACAGTGTTCGCATGATAACTCGGTTTTGGCGAAAAATTCTTTCACTTTCATATTAATATTTTATTTGTTAAACACCACAAAGATGGCCCAAACATTCCGATTCTGCAACTAATTACTTATCTATTTTCCCGAAAAAATAAATAATTAGTTTATTTACGCCACCTCACCATCCCTAACTCCCAGAGCCCATGATGGTTATTAACATTTGGTTGAAATCAAAAAAAGTAAACCAATCAGACAATGTTTGCGATTGATACAAGCATACTAATCGCCTCAACAATATTTTACAAATTCACTTTTGTAAATTAAATTTACAAAACATTGATTTGTACACTGGTGACAAGGATGTAATATAAAGGGCGCAGATAAATTAAGAAAATAGCTAAATTTGAAGGGGTTAAATAAGTAAAAATGGTAATAAACTCCGTAATCTATATACTAACAATGTGCTTTTTATTATTGAACTTTGCAGTAATACATTAATTAAAAATAAAAGGTAGACTGCACTACAGTTGCTGAACGTATTTTGAAATCAAAAACCAAATTTGTATGAAACAATTGATTTTAATCCTTGCATGTGTTCTGGCGGGGACATTTACGCATGCCCAAGAGAAGAAAGTTCTGGTTGCGTACTTTTCCTGCACAGGAAATACCGAAACTGTGGCCAAAGCCATTGCCCAAGCCACTCATGCCACATTGTATCGCATCCAGGCCGAGAAAGCTTATTCAGCTGCCGATCTCGACTGGCAGGATAAGCAGAGCCGCAGCAGTATTGAGATGGGTAGTACAACATCGCGCCCTGTACTTGCCGATAAGAATGCACAGGCGGAAACCTACGACATACTATTTCTGGGTTATCCCATCTGGTGGAACCAAACTCCCCGGATTATCAACACGTTCATTGAAAGCTACAATTTGAAAGGGAAGACCGTCATTCCATTTGCCACATCGGGCAGCAGCTCTATACAAAACAGTACAAACTTATTAAAGAAGCAGTACAGCGACATCAACTGGCAAACAGGGAGGTTGCTCAACAACGGCACTCCCGATGCCATAAAATGGGCCGAAGGGATAGTAAAAGCACAACTTTAGCAATTCACTTATTATAAAGAAGGGGGGGCGTTTACAATAAAGTAATTGAACTACATCAAGTAATATAAAATTATATGATTAAAAATAAGATTATTCTTGTAATAGGAACTATTATGCTTACCATGACAGCAGTAACAGCGCAATCGGATGGAGATATGCTGGTGCGTATTTCGGAAATAGAGGTATATCCTCAGTACCTGGACGAATACCTGGAGTTTGCTCTTAATGTGGGGGCTACCTCCGTGAAAGAAGAGCCCGGAGTAATTGCCATCTATCCCATGATTCAGAAGCGCGACTCGTGTCAGATACGCATCCTCGAGATTTATGCCAGTCAGGAGGCTTACCGGCACCATATCGGTACGAAGCATTTCCAGACCTACAAGCAAGGTACGCTCCATATGGTGAAACATCTCGATCTGGTGGATATGACTCCTATGAATCCTTCGGCCATGCCCGAGATATTCCGTAAATTAAAATAAACAACACGCTCAGATTGCCACCCGTAGTGCATAAGTTATTCCAAGGGGTTTTGAAAGATATAGCTAATATTGCACAATGCAACAAGCAGAAATAGGCAAAAACTGCACAACAGATTGTGCAGTTTTTAGTTTGCCGGCAATTATTCCTTTGCTGGCGGGTACGGAAAGTACTTTATAAGGTGTTATTTAACCGGATAACCAACGGGGTTATTCATCAAGGGGATTTGAGAGTCCTTTAATTTGAGGGCTTTTCGTAGTCCGGCCTGGTCCATCGATGCACGGGGTACGGTGCTTAGTCCGGCTCCGGCACAAAACAGGTTGATGTTTTGCGAAACTATACCGGCATCCATTGCAGCCATCATCCGGGTATACTCCTTCTCTTCGCCAAAACGGGATAAATCCGAAACCATCAAAAGGCAGGCAGGTGCTTTATTCACGAAATCCTGCCCTCCGGCCAGCAAGGGTCTGTAATCTCCCTTGGCCACAGGCTTAAGGGTATGCGCCTTGGCATCGTACAGATAAGCTCCTTCGGCAAGGACCACATACACGTCGATGTCTTGCTTATTTAATGCCGAAGGTGCGGTACGCATCCCTTTATCGGCCCGGTTTACACCATTGGCGGCCCACAAAAGGTCCGAAAGATCTTTAACAGATAATTTTTTATTGGCAAAAACACGGGCGGAATGCCTGTTGGCAAAAGCCTGCATCATGGAATTACCCCTGGTTTTATCGGGTGCAAGTAACTTTATCTCTTCCAGGCCCTGAGCAGAAAGACCGAAAGAAAAACAACACGCCAAAAAGATTACAACATACAGCTTCATACCTAAATGATTTTAGTGGTTAAACAACAAATATAGGAAATAAAAAGAAAAGCGGATTTACATTTTCTTAATACTTACTACATAAAATAAAAGATTTGATAATGAATAATAACTGATTTAAGCAAAACGTTAGCCTTCTTTAACCGAAATAATAGGTACACACTAGTTAATCGTCGTATATTTGCCAAAAAATGAATTTATAAGTTCGCAGACCCAGTATTCACCTTATTTATTATTTTAAATGAAAAAATTAATCCTTTGTTTTTTGACGACTCTACTTATTCCGTTGTTAGCCCAGGCGCAATCGGATGTTAACTCTCCCTACTCCATTAAAGGACAGGTAGTCGATTCCCTTACAAATGAAACCGTGCCCTATGCAACTTTGTCGATCGCTGTTAGCAGCACGCCCCATAAGGCGGAAAAGCTACTGGCTTGCGATATTGACGGGAAATTTGAAACCGTATTGAAAACACCCGGCACTTACATCATCACCATGCAATCAATCGGCAAGGCTACCTCCAAAACACAGTTCACCCTTACCGAGGCTAAGAAAAAGATGGACCTGGGCAAGTTGTACATGACCGAAGACACAAAGCGGTTGGGCGAAATTACCGTTACCGCCCAAAAGCCTTTGGTAAAGGTGGAGGTAGACAAGATTACCTACAACCTGGATGAAGACCCCGAGGCTGTAACCAGCACCACGCTGGATATGCTTCGCAAGGTTCCGATGGTTACTGTGGACGGCGATGACAAGATTCAGCTGAAAGGATCGGGTAACTTTAAAATCTACATGAATGGTAAGCCATCTAATCTGATTTCGAATAACCCGGGCGATGTCTTGAAAAGTATGCCGGCCAATTCTGTAAAAAACATTGAAGTGATAACCGAACCCGGTGCCAAATACGATGCCGAAGGGGTTGGGGGTATTATCAACATCATCACAAAAAGTGCGCTGCAGGGATACACCGGAACCGTACGTGCAAGCGGAAGCTCAACAGGTACCATTGGCGGAGGTGCCTACGTTACCGCCAAGATTGGAAAACTGGGGATAACGGGCAATTATAACTATCATTACCGCAACAGTCCGTATAACGACTATAACTCGTATCGCGAAAACTTTAACAGCAACGAGATGAAGTACCTTACGCAAGATGGTAAATCGAAGAATAAAGGTCCCGGTCAGTATGGCTACCTGGAGCTAAGCTACGAAATCGATACGTTGAACCTGCTTAGCCTTTCGGCCAACCGCTATGCCGGACGCTCACGCAGTTTGTCGGAAACCAACGAACTGATGCGCAATGCTGACGAGGATCCTGTCTATCAGTTTACCCGTAACAGCAACGCAAGGTACACCTACGGCGGCAACGAGTTGAACCTGGACTTCCAGCACTCTACCTCCCTGAAGGATGAATTGCTTACCATTTCATATAAGTACAATGATTCTCCAAACGGAAGCAGCAACAATACCGAAATAGATGGTATTCTAAACTACAACGACCGCCTGGAAAGTACAAACAACGATGCTTCCACCAGCGAGCATACCGGACAGGTAGACTATACTCGTCCGCTTAGCAAAACCCAGTCCCTCGAGGTAGGAGCCAAGTATATTCTCCGTCAGAGCGACAGTGAAACCGAACGTTTTATTAACGACCTGCCGGTAACCGATATCAATGCCGACTTTAACCATACCCAGCATATCTATTCCGGTTACGGAGGGTATAACCTGAAGTTTAAAAAAGTAGCATTCAAAGCGGGTCTGCGTGCCGAAGGTACCAGTCTGAAGGTGAAGGGCGACAATGAGTTTAATGCCGACTATTTTGATTTGGTTCCTTCGGCTACCTTGTCGTACCAGGTCAATATGAGTCAGAATATCCGTCTGGGTTACAACATGCGTATTCAGCGTCCGGGTATCTGGTACCTGAACCCCTATGTAAACACTACCGACCCGTTGAATATCAGCTACGGTAATACGGAGCTTGATGCGGAGAAGAGTCACAACATCTCCTTCAACTACAGCATGTTCACACAGAAATTAAACGTGAATGCCAGCGTTAACTACTCTTTTGTTAACAACGGTATTGAACAATATACCTTTATCGCTCCCGATAAACCCGGAGTTACGCAGACTACCTACGACAATATCGGCAAGAACCGCAACATCGGTCTGTATCTTTACGGTAGCTGGAATCCGGTAAGTGTGTTCCGTGTTTACCTGAACGGGGGAATGGACTACCGGGATATGAAAAGTGAAAACTGGGGGAATAACAGTGGTTTCAACTACCAGGCTTTTGCCGGTATCCAGTACACGATGCCCAAAGATTTCCGTATCAACCTGAACGGTGGTTACTATGCTCCGCGTATTCAGCTGCAGGGAAAATCGTCTGCGTTTTATTATACGGGAATTACGCTTAATAAAGATTTCTTAAAAAAGAAACTTACCGTATCTTTGTCGTGTCAGGATCCGTTGTGGAAGACAAAAGAGATGAAGTCGACCACCCAGGATGCAAACTTTTACAGACAGAATATCAACCGGATGACCGGACGTAGCTTTTATGTGAATGTTTCCTGGCGTTTCGGAGATTTGAAGAGTGCCATTAAGAAAGTTAAGCGCGGTATTTCCAACGACGACATAAAATCCGGAGGATCCGGACAAAGCACCGAAGGAGGTGGCGCATAAACAAGTTGATTTTACATGAAACCACATCGCTTTGATAACCTTATTCTGATTGGATTGTTTGTTGCAGGCAGCTTTTTGTATTTCGACCTGCATTACAGGTACTGGTATCACTTTATGGAACAGTTTGTTTTGTTTCTGTACACCAATGCCTATTTTACGGATTTGATTCATACACCCGGGGGACTTACCGAATATCTGAACGGGGCTTTGATGCAGTTTTTTGTGCTGCCTCATGTTGCTCCGGCTATTCTGGCCCTCGTATCAGTACTTATAGCGGTATCCGCCCTTCTGTTTTACAGAAGGTGCGGATACCTTTTTTCTGCCTTGTGGTGCCTTGTTCCGGGCTTCCTTTTCTGGATATTCCCACCCGAATCTCTAAGTGTGCCAATATCGCTGCTCACCGGATTGGTAGTTGCTCTGGGTTACACGTATTCGCTTGCCGGTTACCGGCGTTTTCTGCTGGCTGCGGGATTGCTTACGGCTTGTTATCTGTTGGCTGCTCCGGCTCATCTGCTGGCAGCTTTCCTGATGGGATTTTACGAAATCAGCAAGCCAGGTAATAAACAGAAATTTGTCACGGCACTGACTTATCTTGCATTTGCTCTGCTGCTGCCTCTTCTTGCCATGCGTACCCTGTTTGTGGTTCCCATGGAGGAGGTTTTCTTTAGCCGTTACCTGTATCATCCCGAATATCCTCAGCCGTTGTCGTTCCGTATCATCGGATGCTCACTCCCACTCCTGTCCATTCTGCTGTATGGATTACGGAAATGGCAGTCCGGCTTCAAGTACAGTCGGTCCTTATGTTATTTGCTTCTTATCGGTGGTATCGCATTAGGTATACTGTATGGAGGACGCCCAATTGAGCAGACCTACCGCTACGATTACTATGCACGTACAGGCAACTGGCAAAAGATTATAGACCATGCCGGCAAGCATCCGGTAAAGGACCTCAATGCGCTGGTTTACCTCAACCTGGCTTTGTCGCATACCAACCAGTTGGGGAACCGGCAGTTTGATTTTCTGCAGGCGGGGGTATCCGGACTTATTCCGCAGGATCCGGTAACCCGACTGGATCTGATTGCTGCCAGCGAGGTGGCCTGGCAAATAGGGCATATCAACAGTTCGCAGCGCTATGCCTTCGTGGGGGTGCTGAGTTCGGAACGAAGGGTGCAAAGCCGACTGATGACGCGCTTGGTTGAAACGTATCTTGTGAATGAGGAGTACGGTGCTGCACGGAAGTACATCACCATCCTAGAAAATACATTGTTTTATCGGGATTGGGCCCGTAAGATGCGGGGGTTGCTAAAGGAGGATACCGCCGGAAAGACTCCCTGGATTACCGAAAAGCGGAAGGTGAATGTGGTGACCGACAATCCGTTCGATCCTGCTAAAACGTTACCCAATGCCCTGGGCTATCTGTTAGACGATCATCCCAACAACCGGCCGGCGCTGGAATATGCCCTGTCGTACCTGCTTTTATACAAGGACCTGACCGCTTTTATGCAATATATGCAGTCGGCCCAAAGTCTGTATACAAAACTTCCCATCCATTATCAGGAGGCGATCTGTATTTATTATGCTACGGTGGAGTCTAATCCTGAAGCTTTCAGTTCGTATGGAATCGACCGGAACGTATACGAACGGTTTATCAAGTTCTGCAGTGTGGCGGGCAACGGGCCCAAAGCGCTTCAGCAGGAATTCGGGAATACATATTACTATTACGCTCAGTTTGAAGAAACTCCTCAAAGGAACTAAGGATGAAAAGAATGAAAACACGCCACGTTATACTTGCCGGATCGGTCGTTATTGTGCTGTCGGCTGGACTGTTGATTGGTAGCTCGCTTCAAAAAAGCTATCCTGAAAATGCCGTAACAGAGAGCCGTTATCCGGATCTGTACCCCGATTATACCGGAGTATCGGTACCCTCCAATATGGCTCCGCTTAATTTCAAGTTAGCTGCCGTATACGACAAAAGCTACGTAAAGGTTACCAACAGGGATCAAAGCAGGCAGATGGAATGTTTTGGCTCCCACAAAGTGCAGTTTGACATGGCTGACTGGCACAACCTGTTGCAGGCATGTGCCGGCGACTCGCTGTGGATTGAAGTCTCCGCCCGTTCCAAACAGCAGTGGATCACCTGGAAGAAGTTTGCCATCTATGTCAGCAAGGATACAATAGACCCCTATATGGTTTACCGCCTCATCGAGCCGGGATACGAGAAATGGCACATTGTTGGGATTTATCAGCGTAATCTGGAGACATTCCACGAAAAGCCTGTCATCGAGAATAAGCTAACGGGCTACAACTGCGTGAACTGTCACTCGTTCTGCAACGGGAATCCCGACCGGATGATGTTTCATATGCGTGCCGACAATGGGGGTACTTACATCGTATCCGATGGGGAGATTGAGAAGCTGAAGACCAAAACAGATCAGACCGTAAGCAACCTCACCTACCCCTATTGGCATCCTTCGGGCAGATACATCGCGTCGTCTGTAAACACGATTCGGCAATTCTTTCATGCTGTTCCGGGTAAAAAGATGGAGGTATTCGATGCCGAATCGGATGTGGTGGTGTATGATGTATCCAAAAAAGAGATTCTATCGAAGTCGTCGCTTATTACCAAGGATGCCTACGAGACCTTCCCTTCATTCTCGGCCGACGGCAAGTGGCTCTATTTCTGTTCGGCCCCTGCCCTGAAGATGCCCGAAAAGTACAACCAGCTTCGGTACAGTCTGTGCAGGGTGCCCTTCGATGCTGCCAACGGAACCATCGGTTCGCAGGTAGACACCCTGGTACGTGCCGATTCCATCAGTGTATCCTTCCCCCGCATGTCTCCCGATGGGAACTTTATGATGTATACGGAAACAGCTTACGGTCAGTTTCCGATCTGGCACAAGGATGCCGAGATACGGATGATAGACCTCCGATCGGGCAGGCAAACGGAGATGGGACAGGTTAACAGTGAGGATACCGAAAGCTATCATAGCTGGAGCAGCAACAGCCGCTGGTTCGTAGTAAGCAGTCGCCGCGAAAACGGCGTTTATACGCTTCCCTATCTGGTGCATGTAGACGAAGATGGAACAACCTCGAAACCCTTTCTGCTCCCACAACAGGATCCGGATCACTACAACTTCCTGCTTTATTCTTACAACATTCCGGAACTGGTAAAGGGCGAAGTGGATGTAAATCCCTACGATATACAGCATGCAGCTACAACAGATCAAGGGATTCAGGTAAAGTTCCGGTAATCAAAGTGTATTACAGTCGCATGCATCACTTCATGGAACTGATTGTTTTGTTTCTGTACATTCATGCCAATTTTACGGAGTTTACACTCTCCACGTAAGTTTAGTATCAATAAAAAAGGCGCCCTTAAAACAGAGCGCCTTTCTTTTTTTATACGAGACTGATTATTTAGCAAATGCGGGATAACCCGGATTCTGAACCAGCTTGTTGTTTGTCTGCCATGCATCCTGAGGGATACAGAACAGTTTGCGGTATTCGTCCGATTTTGTTTTAAGGAACCGGGCATCCAGGAATGTACCGAAGCGGATGTTATCCTGACGGCTGTACATCTCCCATGCCAACTCGAATTTACGTTCCATACGGATGTTATCCAACGTTACAGATGTGTAATTATGGTTTGTATTACCGAAACCACGTGTTCTGATAATATTAACCAGACGGGTTGCTTCTGCGTTATCCTGACCGGCGCGTACCAAAGCCTCGGCTTTCATCAGGTATACATCTGCCAAACGGAAAATAGCGAAATCATTTTCCTGATCGGATGCAGCCAATCCCACTTCAAATTCCCATTTGTTGGCACGTGCACCATCTTCCTGGTTTACATCACCCCAGGTTGTACCACCACGTTCCGTTCCCGGAATCAGGGTAAGGTCTATTGTATGGTTAAGCGGACGGTTGTGAGCAGTCATAAGTACTTTACCTGTAGCCGGGTCTTTCATTTCACCCATCAGGAATGAACCTACTTTACGCTTGTCGGCATCGTCAAACGCCTTCACATAATCCGGTTGAGCACAAACACCGTTCCATGTACCTACCGTCATACCCAAAGCAATAGGATCAAGGTAGTGAAGGGTACGGTAATGCATCGTATTTCCACCGTCGGCACGACCAAAACAGATTGGAAGAATGATCTCTTTGGAGTTCTGGTTGTTAACGATAAAACTCTGTTTCCAATCCGGTTCGATAATATAATCGAGCTTCATAACCTCGTTACAAGCATCAATCACACCCTGCCAGTTGGGAGTTCCTGTCCACACCTGCGCATTCAGGTACATCTTGGCAAGCAATGTATAGGCAGCACCCTTGGTAAATTTACCATAGCTGGCACCGGTTACATCGTCGCGTAATTTATCTTTAATCTCGTTCAGCTCTTTAACCACGAAATCGTACACCTCTTTTCTTGACTTGGTAGCCGGAAGTTCGGTATCGCTAAAATCGGTCACCAAAGGAACGTTTCCAAAGTTGTCTATCAGCATATAGTACCAATAGGCCCTGATTCCGCGGATTTCCGCCAGGGTACGGGTGCGGGCCTCTTCCGTCATACTTGGCGATGCCTCAATAATGCTGTATACCTGGTTACAGGTAGAAATACTCTGCATGGCATCGTTCCAACCATCTTTAATGGTTCCGGTATTGATAGTCCAGGTGTGCATATGTAAATCTTTATAGGCACCGTTATCCCACCAGTCGCCACCCTTACGGGTAGGAGTTATAGCCATATCGCCCGAGCATTCCGTCATGTAAAAATAGGCGTTGGGCCATGCCTTTTTAAGAGTCTTATAGATAGGGGCGATGATTGAGTTTATCTCCGCATCGGTTTTGCCAAACTTATCGGCCTGCACCTTATCGTAAACCGTTTCATCCAGGTCCATACACGATGGCATGGAACACAACAGAGCAGCTCCGGTCAGTATTGATATAATTGATTTTCTTTTCATAATGAGCAAATTTAATGATTTAGAAAGTAAGATTTACACCTATCGTAAATGTTCTTGCTTTAGGGAAGAACTGTCTTGGTTCGAGACCCGGTGATAAACCGGCTGCTTCGGCAGACTGACCAGAACGTACAATTTCCACTTCAGGATCTAAGCCCTTATAGCCTGTTAATACGAACAGATTCTGTGCAGCAACATATACACGGGCCTTATCAAGCCAATTCACATTCTTTGTATTGAATGTATAACCCAAAGAAAGGTTATCCAGACGTACAAAAGAGGCATCTTCCAGGTAGTATGAACAAATACGTGGAGATTCTTTCAGGTCGTAAATCAATGGATCGTCCAATGCGTTTGTTCCGATCAGGTAAGCCGATGTTCCATAAGCCATACGTGGTCCGTTCAATACGTCGTTTCCAATTGTTCCGCGAAGGAAGAAACTCAAATCCCAATTCTTCCATGCAAATGAATTGTTGATACCGAATGTTAGGTCGGGCTGTGCGCTGCCTACATAGGTACGGTCGTCTTCCGAAATCTGTCCGTCTTCATTTACATCTTCAAAAATGTATTTACCGTTTTCGTCGATACCGTTGCATTTAAGCATATAGAACTGTCCTACCGGACGACCTTCCTCAATTACGTGCGAGGTTGTTCCCGAACCACCGCGAATCCATGGATCACCGGTATAGATACGGTTGGTCGTATAAATCTCGCTGGATAGTTTGGTAATCTCGTTTTTGTTATGTGACAAGTTTACAGACATGTTCCAGTTAAAATCTTTCTTACGGATTACACCGATATTAAGTAACAATTCGATACCCTTGTTGGACATATCACCCACGTTGGCCATCATCGAACCGTAAACAAACGGAGGAGTTGGTACGCTGTAGGTATAAAGCATATCTGATGTACGCTTGTCGTACCATTCCAAAGTACCACCCAGGCGGCCGTTGAACAAAGTGAAATCGACACCCACATTTAACATGGCGGTAGATTCCCACTTCAGATCCGGGTTGGCATTCTGGTTGATCTTGTAGGCAGTAAGCCAGCTTCCGTTATTATAGTACTGACCGTCGGCACCGTACAACTGCAGTGTTTTATAGGGCTGAAGTCCGTCCTGGTTACCAGTTACACCGTAACCGGCACGCAGCTTAAGGTCGTCCACCCATTTAACATCTTCCATGAAAGCCTCTTCAGAGATACCCCAGGCTGCAGAAGCCGAAGGGAAGGTACCCCATTTATTGTTGGCTCCGAACTTAGACGAACCGTCGCGACGTACTGTAGCGGTAATCATATAACGTTCTTTGTAGCTATAGTTTGCTCTGGCAAACAAAGAGATCAGACGATACTGGTTGCGTTCCGACTGTACATCGCCCTGTTTCAGACCCTGACCCGATTGCAGGTTATTGTACTGCAAATCGTCGTTAACAAAGTTACGGTTCTGGGCATGGAACATGGAATATTCGTTTTCTTCCCATGAGTAACCAATCAAACCGTTTACCTTATGCTCTTCATTGTCACCCAATGTACGGTTGTAATCGGCCGTCCACTCCATCAGGCTACGATCCCAGGCACGGTTCTGCTTCTTGGCAAAACCCTGGTCCTTGTATCCCATAGATGTGGCAGAGTGTGTATACTGACTGAATTCGCCGTTAAAGCGGCTCTTGTACAAGTTAGCCTTCACATTCAAACCTTCCATCAATAAGAATTGAACATCTCCGTTTGCATAGAAATAATTCATTTTATTCTTCATGGTATTCAAATCCTGGTTCTGAACCGGGTTACCCTGGTCGTATTCCTTGTTTACCTTGGTAAAATAGGTTCCGTCTGCATTAAATACAGGATATACAGGCAACATACTGTAAGCCAGCACGAAGTTATCACCGTTAGGGACCTGGTTATCCGTAAGTGTTGCCGAACCGGTCAATCCGATTTTCAAACGGTCGTTGATGGCACGCTGAGAGAACTGGAAACGGAAGCTGTATCTTTCCATGGCATTGTCGCGCATGATACCGTTGCGATCCAGGTAAGAGAAAGAGGCGCGATAGTTGCTCTTGGAACCACCGCCGGACATGGATACACTGTGATTCTGAGAAATACCGGTACGGGTCATTTCGTCGAACCAATCGGTATCTGCACCATACAAATCGTAAGTAGAGGTATCCAGACTCTTGCTGTTTGCATACGCACGCCATTGGTCGGCATTCATAAGATCGGGCTTGTTAGCCATCTGATCCATAGCTACATAACCGTCGTACGAGATCATAGTCTTGGATCCTGAACCACGTTTGGTAGTAATAAGGACAACACCACCGGCCGAACGAGAACCATAGATAGCAGCCGAGGAAGCATCCTTAAGTACAGAGATAGACTCGATATCGGAAGGAGAAACCGTCGACATGTCGCCACCCGGTACACCGTCGATAACGATAAGCGGACCCTGGTCGTTCTGCAGAGTGGAAGTACCACGCAAACGCATGGTGTTACCTCTTGTAACATCACCGGAACCAGAAGTGATAACCAAACCGGCAACCTTACCTTGCAACAAGTCGGTTGCATCGCGTGTAACCCCTTTGTTGAAGCTCTCTTCCGTTACGTTGGCAACAGAACCTGTAATTTCCTTACGAGTCTGCGTACCGTAACCGATAGCCACTACTTCACCTAAGTTTACTACGGATGGTGATAAATTCGCATTGATGCTGGTACGACCCTTCACTGTTTCTTCCAGTGTGGTGTAACCGATAAATGAGAACTGAAGTACAGATCGTTGTGCATTGGGAACTGTTAGCGTAAAATTTCCATCCAGATCTGTAATTGTACCGTTGGTGGTACCTTTTTCTACAACATTGGCTCCGATAATGGGTTGGCCTGTTTCATCTAAAACTTTTCCTTTAACAGTGCTTTGCTGAGCAAAAGCGGCAGTCATGCAAAAGGAAATCAACACAGAAAGTATTCCTACTCTCCAATGTCTGAAAGAACTTAATGCTTTCTTTCGTTGCATAATACATTTTTTTTAGGTTAACAATAAAACTAAATACTGATTTCTTCTTATTGAGAATATTAAACGTTGTAAACATAAGGATAATATTTAACATTTTTTGTTTTACAAATATTAATTAATCTAAAAATGTTCTGCAAACGTTTGCGGAAACACAAAAAGCAGATTCTTATCTGATAAGATATCTAAAAGATAGCATACTGATTCAGACACTTATTAATTGAATGAATAACACACATTCCTTCCCGATAAGTTTGCGTCTACAAATCGGGCACTTTTACAACATATTTATACCTTTGCAAAATGAACAAACAATCTCTTTCTATATATGTATGGCTAAGCATTTGCCTGGTACTGCTCTTTGCCGGAAGTCTGGTGTATGGTGCCGTATCCATCCCTTTGGATGCCGTGGCCGATATTTTAATGGGAAATGAAACCGTAAAGGAATCATGGAAGCAGATTCTGCTGAATTCACGCCTCCCGCAGGCTGTTACCGCCTTACTTGCAGGGGCTTCGCTTGCGGTGAGTGGACTACTTCTGCAAACTTTGTTTAAGAATCCGTTGGCCGGACCCTCCATTTTAGGTATCAGCGACGGTGCAAACCTGGGTGTTGCAGCGGTGATGCTTTACTTTGGAGGCACCCTCAACATGGTAAACTCACTCCCCATGAGCGGCTATTTGGCTATTGTGGTGGCCGCCTTTGCCGGAGCATGCCTCATCCTTGGCATCATCATCTTCTTTTCCACCAAAGTGAAGAGCAATGTTATGTTGCTCATTATCGGAATCATGGTGGGATATATGGCCTCTTCGCTGATCTCAATCCTCAATTACTATGCGTCGACCGACAAGGTGCATGCCTTTGTGATGTGGGGTATGGGTGACTTTTCGGGAGTATCCAGTCAGCAGTTACCCTTTTTCACAACCTGTTCGCTGGTGGGTTTACTCCTTTCCATATTGTTGATCAAGCCGTTGAACGCACTCCTTTTGGGAGAGATGTATGCCGCCAACCTGGGCATAAAGGTAAAGCGGACCCGGGTTTTGATTCTGCTTTGCACCGGGATTCTTACTGCTACGGCCACGGCTTTCTGTGGTCCCATTTCCTTTATCGGATTGGCAGTACCGCATATTGCCCGGTTATTGCTCGGTTCTTCCAACCATAAGCTGTTGTTGCCTGTTACATTGCTGACGGGTAGCTGCGTTGCGTTGCTGTGTAACATTGTAATGGTCCTCCCGGGAGGGAACGGTATCTTACCGCTCAATGCGGTGACTCCCCTCATAGGTGCACCTGTTATTATTTATGTAATCATGAACCGCAAAAACATTCAATACTTCAACTAAGTGACTATGAATTATATCCCTGCTATAGAGACGTTCGATCTGGAGATCGGGTATTTACTGAAAGGCAAGAAAAAGAAGCTCGTCAACGAGGGGCTTCAGCTTTCGCTGAAGCCCGGGGAGGTGACCTGCCTGCTGGGATTGAACGGTGCGGGAAAGTCTACGTTGCTGCGGACGCTTTGTGGTTTCCAGAAGCCGCTGGCCGGAAGTATCCATCTGCAAGGTAAACCGCTGACCGATTATTCGCAGCGGCTGTTTTCTCTTACGGTTGGGGTGGTTCTTACGGAAAAGACCAATGCCGGAGGTATTACGGTTTACGAACTGGTTTCGTTGGGCCGACATCCCTACACGGGTTTCTTCGGCCAACTGAAGAAGAAGGACCACGAAATCATCAGACAGTCACTGGAAGCTGCGGGGATTAGTCACAAGGCAAAAAACTATGTGTCGGAATTGAGCGACGGTGAACGGCAGAAGGCCATGATCGCCAAGGCTCTGGCTCAGCAATGTCCGCTTATCCTCCTCGACGAGCCAACGGCTTTCCTGGATGTGACCAGCCGCATCGAGACAATGGTGTTGCTCCGTAAGCTGGCGCGCGAGCAGCACAAGGCCATATTATTATCAACCCACGACCTGGATTTGGCCATTCAGATGGGCGATTGCATCTGGCTGCAGGCCAAAGGCAAACCCATTATCAGCGGCACACCCGAAGACCTCATCTTATCGGGCCATTTCGCCTCTTTCTTTGGCAAAGAGGAGATAGCCTTTGATGCAACCACCGGCAAATTGCAGGTACAAGCCAACACAACCCCCATTGGGATTGAAGGCGAAATGGTTACCAGCTACTGGGCGGGCAATGCCCTGATCCGGAATGGATACCGGCCTACGGCACCTCAGGAGGGATGTCCGCATATTATTTGCACCAATCCCCATAGCATTGAAATCCGTCTCCCGTCGGGAGAGGTAAAAACGGCAACGAATATTGCCGAGATGCTGGAGGTACTCTGACATTGTTCCAAATCAATCCGAATGAATCCCTATGGATAACGCAATAACGGCCCGGCTGGCCAACGAGAAAATACCCAAACTGCTCTATCATTATGCGGTTCCGGCTGTAATCGGCACCCTGGTGAATGCCCTGTATAATATCGTAGACCGTATCTATATCGGTCAGGGGGTAGGCGCTATGGCTCTCTCGGGGTTGGCACTCACCTTCCCGATCCTTCTTTTCCTGCAGGCATTCGGTATGTTGGTAGGAGCCGGAAGCTCTGCCCGTATTTCCATCCATCTGGGGAAAAGAGAGGTCGACAAAGCCGAGAATGTTTTGGGAAACGCCCTGATGCTTACCCTGATACTGACCTCCTTCTCCGTCATTGTATCTCTGTCGTTTCTTAAAGAACTTCTTATCTGGTTCGGAGGCAGCGAACAGACCATTCCCTATGCCATGGATTATCTCTATATAACCATTCCGGGCAATCTGCTGGCTACGTTCAGCTTTGGATATAATGCCATCATGCGTGCATCCGGTTATCCGCGCAAGGCCATGGTCACTATGCTTATCGGCGCCATCCTGAACGTTGTGCTGGATCCTATTTTTATTTTCGGATTCGGCATGGGTATCCGGGGGGCAGCCATTGCAACGGTTATATCCATGGCGGCAAGTGCCCTGTTCGTTCTGAATCATTTCTTACAGAAAGACAGCATTGTACGTTTTCATCGCAAGTACTTCAAACTTAAGCTCCCTATTGTACTGGCAATTGTAAGTATCGGGATGTCTCCTTTTGCCATGCAGCTGGCCGGAAGCATGGTGAATATACTGATGATTAATGCTTTAAAGACCCATGGTGGAGATTATGCTGTGGGAGCCAATGGTATTATAACCAGTTTTGCCCTGCTGCTGATGATGTTCATTCTGGGATTATCGCAAGGCATGCAGCCCATTGTGGGATTTAATTACGGAGCCGGCAACATGGACCGGGTGATGAAGACCCTTCGTCTGGTCATTTTGATTGCAACTGCGGTTACCGGAATCGGATTTATCGGCAGCTGGTTCTTCCCCCACCTCATAGTGAGGGCGTTTACGAACGATCCGCTCATGCTTTCCATCTCTTCCAATGCCCTGCGGTTGTCGCTCATGGCCTTTTTGGTTGTAGGTTCGCAGGTTGTAATCGCCCAGTTCTTTCAGAGCATCGGGATGGCCTGGATATCCATGGTGCAGAGTATCAGCAGGCAATGCCTGTTCCTTATTCCGGCTTTGCTTATTTTACCCGATTATTTCGGACTGGACGGCGTATGGCTGGCTTCGCCGGTATCAGACGTAATAGCAGCCCTTACGGCCTGGTTGTTTCTTTTCTTCCAGATCAAAAAAATAAAAAGAAATTGATTTATTGGCTGCAGGCCTGTATCTTTGTACCCTGTAAACAGTAAATAGTTCAGGTATGCAACTTTCAATAGATCAGAAAGATTTGAATAAGTTACTTATGGTTGGAGACAAAGTCTTGATTAAACCTAAGAATCCTCAGAGTCAGACGAAGACAGGTCTGTACCTACCCCCATCGGTACAGCAGGGAGAAAAGATACAAAGCGGCTACATTATCAAAGCCGGACCGGGATATCCGTTACCGTCTACCTCCGAAGAGCATGAAGTCTGGCAAAAGAAAAAGGAAGAAGGGGTCCAATACCTTCCCCTGCAGGCAAAAGAGGGAGATTTGGCCGTCTACCTTCAGAACGCTGCCTACGAAATCTTTTTCGACGACGAAGCCTATCTGATTGTACCGCATTCTGCCATCCTTATGTTGGTAAGAGATGAAGGTTTGTTTGAATAACGTCAATTATTTTATCAAATGACTGTCAAATACGTAGATTTTGCGTATTTTTGCCAAAAATATACAAACACAGACTATCAATTAGAACTTTCTTAATGAACAAAATTGTAAGTAAAGAGCATTTTTCTGCCAATGTGGTAAAACTGGAAGTTGAAGCCCCATTGATCGCTCGTTCACGCAAGGCAGGTCACTTTGTGATTGTCAAAGTGGGAAAAACGGGAGAACGTATTCCGCTTACCATTGCTGCTGCAGACACCGAAAAGGGTACGATCACCCTGGTTATACAAACGGTAGGCGAATCTTCACGCAAGCTATGCGAATTAAACGAAGGAGATTACATTACCGACCTGGTTGGTCCCCTTGGTCAGGCTACCCACATCGAAAAGGTGGGAACCGTTGTATGTGCCGGCGGAGGTGTGGGCTGTGCGCCCCTTCTGCCCATTGTAGAGGCAATGCACAAGGCAGGCAACAGGGTAATTGTTGTTTTGGCCGCAAGAAGCAAGGATCTGGTTATTCTGGAAGAACAGATGAAAGCCAATTCCGACGAAGTGATTGTAATGACCGATGATGGTTCTTACGGGAAAAAGGGACTCGTTACCAACGGTATCGAAGAGGTAATAAACCGCGAGGAGGTAAACCTTTGCGTTACAATCGGTCCGGCTATCATGATGAAGTTCGTATCATTACTTACCAAGAAGTACAACATTCCTACCGTTGCGTCTTTAAACACCATCATGGTGGATGGTACCGGCATGTGTGGTGCATGCAGGGTTTCGATCGGAGGCAAAACAAAGTTTGTTTGTGTTGATGGTCCGGAGTTTGATGCCCATCAGGTAGATTTTGATGAGATGATAATGCGCCTGGGTGCATATAATGGTCTTGGTAAAAAATAAAATTAAGTAGGCTACTATGACAATCGAAGAAATTATTGCAGCCCGTCGTGCCCAATCATGGAGAGAAGAGCTACGCAAAAGCAAAAAGAATAAAGAAAGAACGGATATTCCCCGTGTTCACATGAATGAACTGGATCCGGAATACCGCAGCCACAATAAAGAAGAGGTAAACCTGGGATTGACAGCCGAGCAGGCCATGATGGAAGCCCAACGTTGCCTGGACTGCCCCAACCCCACCTGTATGAACGGATGTCCGGTTAGCATCAACATACCTACATTCGTAAAGCAGATAGAGAAGGGCGACTTTCTGGAGGCAGCTAAGACACTGAAGGAAACCAGCGCACTACCCGCCGTATGCGGCCGGGTTTGTCCGCAGGAAAAGCAATGCGAAAGCCAGTGTATCTACACACAGAAACTAGGCAAAGAGGCTGTAGCCATTGGTTACCTGGAACGTTTTGCCGCCGATTACGAAAGAGAAAGCGGACAAATATCCATCCCGGTCATTCCCGAGAAAAATGGAATCAAAGTGGCTGTTATCGGTTCCGGACCAGCCGGATTATCCTTTGCGGGGGATATGGCACAGCGGGGGTACGATGTTACGGTATTTGAAGCACTCCATGAAATCGGAGGGGTATTGAAATACGGTATTCCCGAATTCCGCCTGCCCAATCAGATTGTGGATGTGGAAATCGACGTATTGCGCCAAATGGGTGTGCAATTCATCACCAACTGTATCATCGGAAAGACTATCAGTCAGGAGCAACTTCAGGCAGAGGGATTTAAAGGTATCTTTATCGCCAGCGGAGCAGGACTTCCAAACTTTATGAATATACCGGGCGAAAACCTGGTGGGTGTGATGTCGTCCAACGAATACCTTACCCGTGTTAACCTGATGGACGCAGCTAATCCGGAATCGGATACGCCAGTATTTATGGGGAAACGTGTAGCTGTAATCGGTGGAGGTAACACCGCGATGGACTCGGTACGTACAGCGAGACGTCTGGGTGCGGAACGTGCCATGATTGTTTACCGCCGCAGCGAAGAAGAGATGCCGGCCCGAATCGAAGAGGTTAAACACGCCAAGGAAGAGGGTATTGAATTCCTTACGCTGCATAATCCCATTGAATACAAAGGCGACGCACGTGGCAGGGTAACGCATATGGTTCTTCAAAAGATGGAACTGGGCGAACCGGATGCTTCCGGCAGACGGAAACCGGTGGTTATTGAAGGAGCGATCGAAGAGATTGAAGTAGACGAGGTTATTGTGAGCATCGGGGTTTCACCCAATCCGCTGATCCCTCAGTCTTTCAGCGGCCTTGATGTAACCAAATGGGGAACCATTGTGGTGAATCAGGAAAGCATGCAATCGGCTGTCAACCATATCTACGCCGGAGGCGACATAGTACGTGGCGGAGCAACGGTTATCCTGGCTATGGGAGACGGACGCAAGGCCGCTGCTGCCATGGATGCAGATCTGAAAAAATAAATTCTACGTTATACGGAAAGGGGCGCTCTGGACGGGTGCCCCTTTCTTTTTTCAACCTTTTCCGTCCGGAACTGTTATTTACACAATCGGTCTGCTTGTTGCAGAATCCGTTCAGGTTCGTTATATTTGCAAAAATTAGAAGCAATGCCCACGTTCTTTATTATTATCTTTTCCGTATACCTTCTCGGAAATGCCTATATTTTTTACAAAGGGTGGCAGGTTATCAAAACCTTCCCAACGGCTGGAAAGATTGCGGCCGTTACCGCCTTCTGGTTCATGGCGCTTGCCGTATTCGGCGTATTTCTTTTACGGGACCTCAACCTCCCCTATCAGCTGATGCATTGGATACACCTGCTTGGCACGGGCTGGCTGGTCTTCACCCTGTACATGGTGATGCTTCTGTTATTGCTTGACATCCTTCATCTTTTCAAACTAAGGATAAAGCATAGCTTTTTATATGCCACAGCCCTTATTTCAATGGTTCTGGCCTATGGATACTACCAATACAAACATCCGGAAACCAACGTTATCAACATAGTTATCAACAAGCCTGCGAAAAGTTATCAACAGCTTAAAGTGGTAGCTATAAGCGATATACACCTTGGATACGGAACCGACAAGGAACAACTGAAAGACTACGTAGATCTCATTAATGAACAACGTCCGGATCTGATCCTTATCGGGGGCGATCTCATTGATAACAGTCTCCATCCGGTACTGGACCAACGCATGGAGGAGGAGCTGAATCTGCTGCATGCACCGCTGGGTGTATACATGATTCCGGGTAATCACGAATATATAAGCGGCATGGAAGCCAGCCGCGACTTTATAGCAAAGACCAGCATTGTTCTCCTGCAGGACAGCGTGGTAACCCTTCCCAACGGAATCCAGCTGATCGGGCGGGACGATGCCAACAACCGTAAACGGGAAAGTCTGGATTCGCTCGCAGCGCAGGTGGACCCTTCTCTACCTGTAATCATGCTGAACCACCAACCCTTCGAATTAGACAAGGCGGTTGATGCGGGCATAGATCTGCAGTTCAGCGGACATACGCACAGGGGACAGGTATGGCCTATGACATTGGTGGTGGACCGTATGTTTGAACTTAGTCACGGATACAAAAGGAAAGGAAACACCCATTTCTATGTCTCTTCGGGCTTGTCCCTTTGGGGACCACCCTTCCGCATCGGCACACAAAGTGAAATGGTGGTATTCAATATAACCTTTTCGCAGGCAGACAAAGGGTAACGAACGCTAAAAACCGGTACAGATGAAGGTATTTATACAGGCCATAGTCGGACAATTGCTGTTAAGTTCCTATATATTTATACGGGGATACCAGGCTATTCCTCCAACAAAGAAGTGGAGGGTTCCATTCACCCTGTTCTTTATCCTGGAAATATCACTTTATCTTACCGGATTCTTCTTTCGCAAGAGCCTGCCAGACAGCATATTTATCCCCATCATGCAAATATGCAACA
This sequence comes from Macellibacteroides fermentans, assembly GCF_013409575.1. Lineage (NCBI taxonomy): Bacteria > Pseudomonadati > Bacteroidota > Bacteroidia > Bacteroidales > Porphyromonadaceae > Macellibacteroides > Macellibacteroides fermentans. The sequence goes on from NZ_JACCCY010000003.1 coordinate 103,939, forward strand.
CCTGGTACATCGCCTCCCTGTATCTTACGATGAGTCTGTTGGTGCTGGAGCTGATCCGCTTCCTGAACCGGTATATTCCGTTGATTCCTCAAGTGATAAAAAAGAATTATGCGAAGACCAAACTTATTTTATTCTTTACTATCACCGCCGGCGTAACGATCCTGATGTTCAAGGCCTACCATACCGTAACCCATCCGGTGGTAAGGCATGTGTCGATCACCCTGCCTAAGAAAGGCAGTACCCGCGACAGTCTTAAGATCGTAATGATGAGCGATCTGCACATAGGCGAAACCATCAACCGGTCGCTTGTACACAAGTATGTAGCGTTGGCTAACGAACAGAAGGCCGATCTGGCCGTATTGGTGGGCGACATCATGGATTACGAGTCGCGAATTGCAGTAAACCAGAAGGTTGAAGAGGAGCTGCGGCAAATTCATGCTCCGCTGGGTACCTATATCGTATTGGGTAACCACGAGTACAGAGCCAACATCAATGCCAAACACAAATGGCTTCTTCAAACCGGCGGTACCTTGATGATTGATTCGGTGGCCATGCCCGACTCTACCTTTTACCTGGTTGGCAGAGACGATCTGGTAAACAAAAAAAGGAAACCGCTTCATTCACTTACCAAAGACCTTGACCCTGATCTGCCCGTCATCGTTCTGGACCATCAACCGCTGGCTTTCAATGAAATGGTGATGAACAAAGCCGACCTGGGATTACACGGCCATACGCACAACGGACAGTTTTGGCCCTATCCGCTTATCATGAAACTGATTTTTGAATGTCCGTATGGATATTATAAAAAAGGAGACACACAATTTTATGTCTCCTCGGGTATCGGATGTGCCGGTCCCCCCTACCGGGTGGGAACCGTTTCCGAACTTGTAGTATTGCATATTACTTTCCGATAGCAGAAAGCGCTGCTGTTGGAACTGAAAGCGTTGTTTGATAAAGGGAAGGATTTCCCAACACCTCCAGTGCTTTGTCCAACACCTTGTCCTTTTTAAGGCTCTGTATCAATTCTCCCTTCTGATAGTAGTAACGTTTTACGATCTCGGCCGAGAGCAACTCGGTTATCTGATCCTTAAAACGATCCAGGTCGCGGTCCAGGTTGGGCGTAAGCTTTGCCTCCAATGCCTTGAACTCGTCCGACGATTCATCCAGGTAGCCTTCAAAGCCAGCCACCTCTTTCAGGTTTTTAAGCAGCTTCTCACTCTGGCGGTCGTAGGTAAAGTTCTTTTCTTTGGCAAACTTCTTGAACTCTTCGTAATCTGCATCACTGAACCGGAATGATTCGATCGTTCCGATGGAAGGATGACGCTGGGCCCACTCTGTGGCAAAGTCGAAAGCAACCATATCAGCCACCAGGTAATACATGATGGTAGGCACTTTAGCCTCTTCCACCTCAAAATCCGGACGCACACCTCCGCCGTCACGCACCAGTCTGCCTTTGGATGTATTGAATACGGTAGTCAGGCTATCCGGTATACGGGCAGCACTTCCGTCGGGGTTCTTGTGCGAGTAATCGATGGCCTGGATGCAACGGCCGCTGGGGATATAATATTTAGACATGGTAACCTTCAGGTTGCCGTTATAAGGCAGTTCACGGGTAGACTGTACCAAGCCTTTCCCGAAGCTACGCTGACCAACCAATACGGCACGGTCCATATCCTGTAAGGCTCCGGAAACAATTTCGGCAGCCGACGCAGAACCTCCGTTGATAAGCACGGCAATAGGCATCACCGTATCCAACGGTTCGGTAGCGGTACGGTAGGTACGGTCCCATTGTTTGATCTTACCTTTGGTAGAAAGCACCACCTCCCCTTTAGGCACAAACATACCAACGATCTGAACAGCACCGTCCAGCAAGCCACCACCGTTATTACGCAGGTCGAATACCAGCGACTTGATATGATGATTCTTCTTCAGGTCTTCGAAAGCAGCCTTCACCTCCTGGGCACTTTTATCGGTAAACCCTTTCAGGTAGATATATCCGATGCTGTCGTTACGAACACCGTAGTAAGTTACCTGATCTACCAGCACCTGCTTGCGGATAAGTTCCAATGTACGGGGTTTCTTTTCGTTGGGACGTTGAATCTTTAAAGTCATCTTCGTATTAGGCTTGCCTTTAAGCAATTCGCTCACCTTATCAGACGTCATTCCGGTTAGGTCTGTACCATCTATCACCAGCAGTTTATCTCCGGCCTTCAGTCCGGCCAGTGCCGCAGGCATCCCTTCGAAAGGCTCAATAATGTACACGCCACCGTCGCGTTCGCGAATGAACGAACCGATACCTCCATATTCGCCGGTAGTGATGAATTTGAGGTCGCCCATCTCCTGTTCAGGAATGTATTCCGTATACGGATCCAACGTGGAGAGCATCGCATCGATCCCTGTTCTTACCGTCTTTTCCACATCGACGGAATCCACGTAAAACATATCCACCTCTTTTACCAAGGCATTAAATACATCCAGATTCTTACTTACTTCGAAGCGATTATCGGCTTGCGACTTTCCTTCCACCGGAAGCAATATCAGAAAAAGGAGAAAAATACGAATGAGAATTTTACTTCGCTGAATCAACTTATCCATAGATTTTTTCTTAATTACTTTTGTATGCCGTAAATGTATACAATATTAGGGGTATTAGTTTAAAATATGTGCTACTTTTAACTTTATTTGTTCCCATTGATGATCCGGAATGCAGGCTCCGGACACTTCCACCACGTGCGAAGCCAACAGCGCTCCGATTCTGGCCGCCCTGTCCAATGTAGCCGATTTACTTAACCCGAATAAAAAGCCTGCTGCGAAATGATCGCCGGCACCCGTTGTATCCACAGCCCGGGCTTTAACAGCATCAATAGGGATAACCTCGTTGCCTGTTGCCACCAACGCTCCCTCTTTACCCAGTGTAACCACTGCAATATCCACCATCTGCGCCAACCGGGATGCTGCCTCGCGGGGCGAAAGTCCGGTAAAGGAAAATGACTCCTGCTCGTTGCAGAACAGAATATCTACGTAGGCCGGAATCACCTCCTGTAACATAGCCAGGTTTGATTCCACCACATTGAAACTGGACAAATCGAGCGCCACTTTCAATCCGGCCTCTTTAGCCAGCGACAAAGCCTCGCGGAACAACGGTTCGTTTACGATAAGATACCCCTCTATGTAAATGCAGTCGTATGTACGTATAATTTCGGACTTTAACTCGGCAGGATTCAATGTGGCAGCCGGTCCGAGGAATGTAGCCATGGTACGTTCGCCGTCCGGAGTAACGAACACCGTACAGCTACCGGATATACCTTCGGTCTTCACAAAATTAGGTTCCACGCCCGCTTGTTGGAGGGCACTTTCATAGCTTTGCGCCAATTCGTCCGATCCGATTTTCCCGATATATCCCACATTGGCTCCTAAATTTGCCATTGCACGGATGGTATTACATACTGAACCACCCGGAGAAACCGATCTTGAAAGGTCTGTGCTGGCCGAACGCAAACGAATCATTTGATCTTTGTCTATCAGCTCCATAGCTCCTTTTGCTATGCCGATATCGGACAAAACCGACTCGTCTTTCACCCTCAATACCACGTCCACCAAAGCATTCCCCAAACCTATAGTTCTCATTTTTTCTTATTTTTTCTGCAAATATATTGCATATTTCGAAAACAAGACTTACTTTTGCACTGCATTTTAAGAAATGGCATCCACTTCTGACAATTGCAATTTTCTTCCTTAGCTCAGTTGGTTAGAGCATCTGACTGTTAATCAGAGGGTCCTTGGTTCAAGTCCAAGAGGGAGAGCAGAACAAACCTTGACTATGTATTTAAATTCTTCCTTAGCTCAGTTGGTTAGAGCATCTGACTGTTAATCAGAGGGTCCTTGGTTCAAGTCCAAGAGGGAGAGCAGAACAACCTTGACTATGTATTTAAATTCTTCCTTAGCTCAGTTGGTTAGAGCATCTGACTGTTAATCAGAGGGTCCTTGGTTCAAGTCCAAGAGGGAGAGCAGAACGAAGCAGAAATCTTTAAAAGATTTTCTGCTTTGTTTTTTATTGCCGGTCCGGTTTATATCTCTATATTTGAGGAAAATAGCATGTATGCGTCCTTACTTCAACCTTCCAAGAGACTGGGTATCCCCGATTGCTTTCGATCGGAAAGCAGCGATTTTGTAAAAAACTGTATCTATCTAAATAATATCAAATCAACTTTAATTTGTAAAAACCATGAAGACGTATTTATTTACAGGGCTGCTGGGCCTTATCATTCTTAGTAGTTTTTCGTCCTGCCGTACTTCCGACCATGAACCGGACCTTGTTTTCTATAATTTAGCCCTCAGTTTTCAGGATGCTTCCGGGAAAGACCTGGTACAAGGGATTGAACTGGAGCGCGAATCCGGATCTGTTTCTGTAGAGCAGGCTCAGTCCGGTTTAGTAAAAAGGGATTTGTATACCCTGAAAGTTGTAACTTCTCAACCCTGCGAAGATGTGATTGCTTCTAAATCTAAAAACTACATTCCTGATAGTCCCCGGTTAGGAATGACAAAATACAACGGCTACAGCTTTTTAACCAACGATTTCGGAATGGGTGCAAATGATTGCCCTGATGAGAAAGTGCTCACATACAAGCTCAAATGCCCTACTGTTTTTGGCGATGAAGCAGAACACGAACTGGTAACGTACTGGGAAGTTCCCAAAATACAAAACAATTTTGCCAAAGCGATATGCAACCGCATCGAGTTTGAAGGTAAAGTGATCACCCCCACCATCGTTCCGGAAAGCTACAACTACCAGGCAATCGTCATACTGGAAAGCAAGGCAAAAGAATAACGTTCATGGTATAGATTAATTGTTTTCATAGTTACAAACTATTCGTTTGACAATTGTTGAACGCAAGTTACCCATATGTCTACTTTGCATTCAACAATTGTCAAACGCAAAGCAGACAAATGCCAAACGAATAGTTCACCATTATGAAAACAATAGTTTATCGTATAGAAAGTTCTTATTCTGTTAAGATATCGAGTTTATTTACATGCAAAAATGATAGATGACAAATCATTTCGACATAAATTATAACCAAAGACAACGGACGGTAAATGGCTTGATAATCCGAATTCTAAAAAGAAATAATGTCGTATATTTGCAGCATGGGAAAGAATAAATTAGCTAAGTTTGACGATATGGCGGGCTATCCGCACGTATTCCAATTTCCATTTGCCACTTTGCAGGAGAAAGGTTTCGATCTGAAGGGTCATTGGAATGAACGTTTTTTCAAGAATAACAACCCCATCGTTTTGGAGCTGGGATGTGGTAAGGGTGAATACACCGTTGGTTTGGGAAAGCTTTTCCCAAACAAGAACTTTATCGGAATAGACATCAAAGGGGCCCGGATGTGGAGTGGTGCCAAGGAATCGATGGAACAGGGAATGACCAACGTGGCATTTCTGCGTACACACATCGAATTGATTTCTCACTTCTTTGCGGCTAACGAAGTCTCCGAAATCTGGATCACATTTCCAGACCCGCAGATGAAGAAGGTGAGCAAAAGGCTTACCTCCACCCGCTTCATGAAACTATACCGCGAACTGCTGGCCGGCGACGGGATTGTTCATCTGAAGACCGACAGCAACTTCATGTTTCAATATACCTGCGAAATGGTTAAGGCCAATAATTACCCGGTTCTTTGCAGTACAGACGACCTGTATCATTCGGGCATGGCAGACGATATTCTGGGCATCAGGACCTACTACGAACAGCAATGGCTGGACAGGGGTTTGAACATCAAGTATATTAAATTTGTTTGTGAAGAGAGAGAGTCGCTGACGGAGCCGGAGGTGGAGATTGAACTGGATCCCTACCGGAGTTTCAACCGTAGCAAACGCAGCGCTTTGGCTTCAGGGAAATAAATATGCACATAAATAATTACTGAAAATGGCTATATATCCTAAACTAATTATGGACGCACTTTCCAAGGTGCGTTACCCGGGTACAGGAAAGGATCTTGTCTCTGCCGAAATGGTAGAGGACGACATCCGTATTGATGGCAATAAAGTTACTTTTTCGCTGATTTTTGAGAAACCGAACGATCCGTTTATCCGGTCGGTCGTAAAAGCTGCCGAGACTGCCATAAACACCTATGTGGGTCCGGAAGTGGAAATTAAAGGAAACATTCAGGTAAAAACAAAACAGGTGGCACGTCCGGAACCGGACAAGCTGTTGCCTCAGGTAAAGAACATTATTGCAGTGTCTTCCGGTAAGGGTGGGGTTGGTAAAAGTACAGTTGCCGCCAATCTGGCCGTTGCATTAGCTCAGCTGGGCTACAAGGTGGGCTTATTGGATGCGGATATATTCGGACCTTCCATGCCTAAGATGTTCAATGTGGAAGATGCACGTCCTTATATGGAAACAGTTGGAGAACGCGAGCTGATCAAGCCCATCGAAAAATACGGGGTAAAGCTTCTCTCTATCGGTTTCTTTGTAAGCAAAGAGGATGCAGTCTTGTGGAGAGGCAGTATGGCCAGCAACGCCCTTAAACAGCTGATTGCGGATGCCAACTGGGGAGAACTGGACTTCTTCCTGCTAGACCTTCCTCCGGGCACAAGCGATATTCATCTTACACTGGTACAAACCCTGGCCATTACGGGAGCCGTGGTTGTAAGTACACCTCAGGAGGTGGCCCTTGCAGACGCGCGTAAAGGAATCAGCATGTTTACCGGCGAAAAGATTGATGTACCGGTACTTGGATTGATCGAAAACATGGCCTGGTTTACCCCAGCCGAGTTACCCGAAAACAAGTATTATATATTCGGCAAAGAGGGTTGCAAGAAGTTGGCCGAAGAGCTGTCTATACCCTTAATCGGTCAGATACCCATCGTACAGAGCATTTGCGAAGGCGGCGACAGCGGTAAACCGGTTGCGCTGGATACTGATTCACTTACCGGGATGGCCTTTAAGCAGCTTGCAGAGAATATGGTGGCTCAGCTTAACTACCGGAACGAGAACCTTGCTCCTACAAAAAGGGTGGAAGTTACCACTACCAGAAAGCATTAAGGTTACATTACGCTATAAAATGAAAGAGGGTACTCACTTGTTTGAGCACCCTCTTTTTATTTGTACAGATAAGCAGTCTTTAAAAAAATAAAGCGAGGCTCCTGCTTGAGGAACCTCGCTTCTATCTATAGAATAAGTCTATTTATTATTTTGCAGACTCTTTAGCAGCTTTTTTGGCAAGGCTTCTTTTCTGAATTTCGTATGCAATCGGGGTTGCAACAAACAGGGTTGAATAAGTACCAATAACTACACCTAATGCAATTGCAAAAGTAAAGCTTCTGATTGTATCGCCACCCAGAATAAAGATACACAGTACAACTACAAATGTAGTTAATGATGTATTAAGAGTACGAGACAAGGTTGAATTCAATGCATCGTTTATTACCTGGTAACGATCACGTTTAGGATATAGACCGATTGTTTCACGAATACGGTCAAAGACTACCACGGTGTCGTTAATTGAATATCCGATAATAGTAAGAATTGCCGCAATAAACGTCTGGTCTACTTCCATTGAAAATGGCATAAACTTCCAAAGCAAAGAATACAATGCTATAATACTGAATGTTGTTACAGCAACAGAAGCAAATGCTCCGGCAGAGAATGATACATCTCTAAATCGTAGCAAGATATAGGCTGCCATACAGATCATGGAGAACAATACAGCAAGATAAGCACTATTCTTGATATCGTCTGCCATACTTGGTCCAACCTTTTGAGAACTTTGAATATTAGTATCTACAAATTGATCCAGCGTAGTACCATCCTTCAAAAGAGGTTTTAATCCTTCATAAAGCTTAGTTTCAATTTCACGGTCAACCTCTGCATTTGAATCAGCGATCTTATAGTTTGTAGAAATACGCACCTGATCAGCTGAACCAATAGTTATAACACTTACAGCTCCATCTAGCTGGTCGCTAAGCATTCCACGAACATTATCGGTTTGAACCGGTTGATCAAAACGTACAATATAGTTTCTACCACCTGTGAAGTCAATACCATTATTTAATCCGATAGTGAAGAAAGATGCGATACCCACAAGGATAAGTGCCAATGGGATTAAATAACCTGTTTTACGTTTTCCTAAGAAATTTACGGTCGGATTTACAAGTAAATCTTTGGTAAATGAAGTAGTAAACGGAAGTGTTTTAATTTTTTCCTTAGCAATAAGTCCCTCATAAACGATACGGGTCAGGAACACGGCTGTGATGAATGAGGCGATAAGACCTATAATCAAGGTCGTTGCAAAACCTCGGATAGGACCTGTTCCGAAGTAGAACAACACGATACCTGTGATGATTGTAGTAAGGTTGGAGTCGAAGATAGCAGAGAATGCATTCTTGTAACCATCGTCCAATGCCTTCTTAAGATTCTTACCGGCACGTAATTCCTCTTTTGTACGTTCGTAAATCAATACGTTCGCATCAACTGCCATACCTAAGGTCAATACCATACCCGCAATACCGGCTAAAGTAAGCACCGCCTGGAAGGAGGCCAGGATACCCATTGTAAAGAATATATTTATCAATAAGGCTCCATTAGCAATCATACCCGGTACTAAACCGTAAGCTGCACACATGTAGCACATCAGCAACACCAATGCGATAACGAAAGAGATTACTCCAGCAGTGATCGCTTCTTGGCCCAAAGACGGACCAACCACATCTTCCTGTACAATCTGTACAGAAGCGGCCATCTTACCTGACTTCAACACGTTGGCAAGGTCTTTCGCCTCTTCAGGTGTAAAGTCGCCTGTAATAGATGAACGTCCACCAGTGATTTCGTCGTTTACACGTGGTGCAGAGTAAACCATATCATCCAGAATGATGGCAACCGATTTACCGATATTTTCTTTTGTAAGACGAGCCCAGGCTTTAGCACCTTCGGCATTCATCGTCATGCTTACTTCAGATTCGGCGCGGCCGGGCTGTTGGTTGAAGTCGTCGCGTGCGTCTGTTACAACATCACCTCCCAAAGCCGGACTTCCGTCGCGGTTGGTAACCTTGATAGCATATAGCTGGAAGAATTGTTCTTTTTCGTCGATTGCCTTCACACCCCATTTCAAAGAAAGGTTTCTTGGCAATACGTCTTTTACCTGTTTCATGTTAAGGTATTCGTCGATCTTAGCCATGTCTTTTACATGAGCAACACCAACAACCGGACCACCTGCAAGCTGACCGTTATATTGATTGATCTGCAGAAGGGCAAACAACGGGTGTTGTTTTGCAAACTCTTCCATTGACTGAGAAGACTGTGTATCAGGTTGTTTCTGCTCGATTTTGGCAAGAAGCGTATCTACACTTGCAGAATCAGCAACTTCGGCAACCTCTTCAGTTACTGCAGCTGTAGAATCTGTTGCCACTAAAGCTGAATCTGCTACAGGAGCTTCTGCTGCTGCGGCATCAAATTTGGACAGATCTAATTTTGCTAGTACATTGTCTGCAGCAATCAGCTGTTGATAAATTTCGGGTAAATCATATGTTTCCCAGAATTCAAGATTGGCACTACCTTGTAAAAGCTTACGAACACGCTCCGGTTCCTTAACACCCGGTAATTCAACCAGGATACGGCCGGCAGTTTCAAGACGCTGGATATTAGGAGAAACCACACCGAAACGGTCGATACGGGTACGTAATACGTTGAATGAATTGTCGATAGCACTCTTCAACTCTTCACGGATTACAGAAATAACCTGTGCATCGGTACTTTGAGGAGTAATTCTGTCTTTCAGTTCGAAAGTGCTGAAGATAGCAGAAAGACGTGCTCCCGGATCAAGTTTTTTATATTCTTCGGCAAAAAGATCAATAAAGTCTTTCTGACTGGTGTTCTGACGGGCATAAGCCAGATCAAGCGCTTTGTTGAAGTTCTCGTCCGTGTTTTTATTTGAAAGTGAACGAAGCACATCAGCCACATTCAGTTCCAAAACTACGTTCATACCTCCTTTTAAGTCGAGACCTAAACTAATTTCCATTTCACGACACTGCTTAAGGGTATAGCCAAGCCATACCTTCTGAGTAGAGAGTGAGTCGATAAACTGACTCTCTTTTGCCGGATCCCCAGCTGCGTACTCTGCTGCTTTACTTGAATAGTATCTGGTCACAAAAGAAAACGACAGATAGAACAAGCAAACCAGGGTAAGTAACACAGAGAAGACCTTTACAAATCCTTTGTTTTGCATTTGAATCTTATTTTTATGTTATTACATTATATATTTTTCGATTTTTTCACAGGGTGCAAATATATGATTTTTTTTCAATGACTGCGACTAAATCAATTAATAATTTGCGTATCACAGGCTTTATTTGAAAGACAAAATGGCTTGAAATCTCAAAATTAACCGGTTTTATTTGGAATTCAATCACTTCAGTTTCAAAAAATAACAATTTACACTCAAATACATTCCTTAACGTCGATTGCAAACAATCCTAAAAAGAACAACGATCAGCCATTTTTTGACACGTATCCGTTAATAATCGAAGTTTTTTAAGTAGGTTTGCCATAAAATAAATCTAACGCATAATGAAACGTCTATTTTTTCTTTTTTTATTAATGCCGGGCATTCTCTTTGCTCAAAAAGAAGAACACTATCTGGCTGGTGCTGTCCCGGAAGTGGACGGAAAGGTTGTATTTTCTAAAACAATCAAAGCCCCTTCCCTATCTCAGGAACAGCTTTACGAAGCCATGTTATCCTGGGCAGGCGATTATTATAACGGAGAAAAAAACAGAGTAGTATATCAGAAGCCCGAAGAAGGTGCAATTGCTTGCCTCGGTAACGAATATATCGTATTCAGCAGCTCGGCTCTGTCGCTCGACAGGACTACGATCAACTACCTGATGCGTATTGTATGTGTTGACCAGCGTTGCGATTTGGAGATAAGCGGTATACGATACGAATACAATGTTTCTTACCAGAAACAACCCGAAAAGTATGTGGCTGAAGAGTGGATAACCGACAAGATTGCACTTAGGAATAACAAGTTGCTTCGGGTACCGGGAAAGTTCAGAAAAGGCACAATCGATTTGATAGACAAGCTTTTTGTTGATGCGACAAATAAAATTAACGGGCTGGTATCGGCAAGTGCCTCGGCTGCAGCTCCGGTTACAGCGGCTGTTGTTCCGGCTGTAACATCTCAGACTGCGGTGGTTACACCGGTTGTTCCCATTGCTCCGGTTGTTGCCGCTACACCGCTTATTGCTGCAACAACTACTGCCGCTGCACAGGCTCAACCCGAAGTTTTACCTGTTCAGGCCAATGTACCTGCCGGATACAAAGCGGTTGCTGCAGATAAAATTCCGGGCAATATCATCCGGATGATGCAGAACGACCAGATGATGATTACGGTTTCCAACGGACAGGAAACAGATTTTGCCACGCTTAGCTCGGGAGGTGTAGGTTATGCGTTTAGCAAGCCGGTTGCCTTCTGTATCACCGAATCCGGTAAACATATCGCCTCGCTGATCGAATCGGCTTCGTCTTATACGCTTTCGTTCTATACCGAAGCCTACAGAGATGTTCTCGACAAGAACAAGGATAACCGGAGCAAAGATCCGGATAGAATTCAAAACTCGGGACTTACTCTTATTACTACGTCCAACGGCAACAAGGCTTTTTCTGAAGCATGGATGATTATCGAATGTAAGAAAATCTCTTTGTCGCAACAAAACGGAACGGCAGGAGCTCCGGTAAATGGAAGCAAAATTCTTTTAGGTGAAATACAAAATGTATGGATTAAATAAAACACTGCATATGAAACGATTTTTTTTATTACTGTTTTCCATTTTACCAATGATAGTTGCTGCCCAGGGGCATAAAGGGACTGTGGAGTCTTGCGCCCCTACCCGCGAAGGCAAGGTATTATACAGCGACAAGGTAGAGGTTAAGGATTCCGACCGACAAGAAATATTTCAGTCCATCCATGCATGGGCGAAAGAAAATTATGGCAAGGATGTATTCATATCCAGTGTTTCGGCCAATAAAAACAAAGGGACCCTGTTCATTGGATCCAAGGTTGAATTACTGCTGAACGACTCGGAAAAGACAATCGTCAAATATAAAATGAGGATTAATTGTCAGGACAACGGGTATTCTGTAGAGGTTACCGACATTTCTTATCAATATAGTCCGGGTGGAGAAGCTAAGGCGAAAACATATCCGGCCGAAGATGTTATTATGGGAAATGGAAAGGGTAATACGGTTACGGCCATTAAAGACCCTGTTTTATTCTGCAACGCCACCTATTTCTTTGTAGAGTCGCTGTTTGCGGATGTTTACGACGCGGTTGAAAACTAAATTCTATTCCAGCGTTATGTAGCACCACATAGGATAGTGGTCCGAATAACGTACTTTGTCCACCGTGCAACGATAGGACTTGATATTGGAAGAGTGCAGGATATTATCTATGCGGAACCAGAACTTGTTTTGGTTATAGCTTATCCCCAATCCTCTTCCCGATGCAGCAAAAGCATCGACCAGGTTCCCTTGAATGGTGCGGTGGGCATAGGAAATAGGAGTATCATTAAAATCTCCGCATACCAGCACATACTCTCCTTTAGCCTCCTTTATCTCTTTTGCCACCGTTTCGGCCTGTCCGGCTCTGATCTGAAATGCCGTACCCAGCTTTTGCTGCAAAGAGCCCTTCAATTCCGACAAGCCCTCGGATCCCAGATTCCCGATTATCTGCGAGTACTTGGATCGGTCTTCCATCGTAAGCTTGAATGATTCAAGGTGATTGTTTATCAGGGTTACTTTTTTCCCTTTTACGGTAAGTTCGTGTACTGCCGAACCGTTGAAGGCACTTTTATATTTTATACGCCGGCTCTTCTCAATGGGGTATTTGGAAAACAGGGCAATGCCGATGCTTTGATATTTATTGGCATTCAGTTCCACTACCGAACGATAGGGATACATTTTCAAGGCTTTATTTAATTTCCGGGTGGTTAATCCATTTCCATGCCTGCTGGTCGAATATTCCTGCAGACAAACAATGTCGGCTCCCGAATCGGCAATGTATTCGATTATCCGGTTGGGAGAATCGGCTGTATGATTTTTATAAGCAAAACCCATCACATTATAGGTAAGCACCTTCAATGATTCTTCAGGCAGTGGAGTGTTCATGCTATGAAAAGGAAGATACGAGGTTACTTGTCCCCATGCGATAATAAAGGAGGCTACTCCTATCAAAGCCGACTTCCAGTTTGAAACAACCAGCCAATAAAGGATAAAAAGAAAGTTCAGCACCATGAATACAGGGAATGCCAATCCGATATAGGAGAAAACCAAGTGTTTTTCTGGCGAGATGCGGTCGGAGAAAGCGGATAAAAGAAACAGGAATGCAACCAGAAAATGTCCCATTCCAAAAAGCACATGCAACAACAACTTGAATGTTTTCATACTTTCTGTGGGTTACTTTTTACTGGCATCAAACAATTGCTTTTTCTCATTATCCGATAAACTCTCGTAACCGGAACGTTTCAGTTTATCCAGAATTCTATCAATCCCTTCTTGTTCCTGATGTTTGCGGGCATTATAATCCCGATCAGTTTCAGCACGTCGGTGTGTAACTTTCATTCTGGGTTTACGTCGCAACAGATTTACAACAAAATCAATTATTTTATTGAATGGAGCGGTAAGGTCTTTTCCTTTATGGTATTGCGAAGCATAAAGAATACCGGCAAGGGCTCCTCCGATATGTGCGATATGACCTCCGGCATTGTCGGACGTTATTGCCAGCAAATCGATTCCCAAAGTAAACAAGGCAAGATAGATCAGCTTGATCCGGCCGATAAGCAAAAGAGAGATCTCCATGTCTTTCTTATAAAAGGAGACTGCAAACACAATTGCCATAACCGAAGCCGAAGCGCCCATTAAAGTACTATGAGCCGCTACATTGCTGAAATAGGGAAAGAAGTTATACGAAACGATATACAATAAAGCTCCTGCCAATCCACCTATTACGTATAACCCACCCAACTGACGTTCGCTGAAAAAGTTCAGAAACAGTCCGCCGAACCAATACAACCAAAGCATATTGAATATTATATGCAGAAAGTCAAAATGGGTGAACATATAGGTCAACAACGTCCAGGGGCGATACAACAACTGAATTGGAGACGAAGGCACCTGCAACCAGAAGAGCACAGTGTCTGCATTCATATTAAACAAGATGAATGCAACCGACAGTAATCTTACAATCAGAAACAGTCCAACGTTAATATAGATCAGCTTGGAAAGGATGCTTCCCTGGTTGAAGTTATATTTTATTTTAGAGATAAAATCTTCCATTGTCATTGTCATTCTTTCTCCAGTAACGAATCAGGAAGTATCCGAAAAGCATTCCTCCCAGGTGGGCAAAATGAGCGACGTTATCTCCGCCGAAGTTAGCCACACCCATAAACAGCTCTGCAAGTCCGTAAAAAACTACAAAATATTTAGCCTTAATGGGTACGGGAATAAACATCAGGTACAGGGGAACATTGGGGAATAACATCCCGAATGCAAGCAAAATACCAAACACAGAACCGGATGCGCCAATTGTCACAAAATAATTCATGTATTCGCTCTTGGATATGATCTGCTCGCCATTCAGATTAATGTAATCCTGCGAAGCAAAAACAAGTTCGCGTAGATTGAAGAACCATACAGCCTCCTGCACTACTGCAGCACCCAGTCCGGATACGATGTAAAATATCAGAAAACGTTTAGGTCCCCACACATTTTCAAGTACGCGGCCAAACATGTATACGGCAAACATGTTGAAGAAAACATGCGACAACGAACTTGTATCGTGAAGAAACATATAAGAGATAAACTGAAAAGCATAAAAATCGGTTGCCCACGGAAAATGCAATCCTCCTATATGAATAAGGTCAATCCCAATGCGCGGCAAAACAATGCTCGCCATCCAGAAAAGCAGATTGATTATTATAATATTTTTCGTTACTACCGGAATCCTGCTAAGGAATCCTGATCCTTCTTGATTTATCATAAGCAAATATTTACGGCAAAGGTAAAATTATTTTCTATATAGCCAGCCATACCCGTAGGCATTTTATAGAGGCACAATCTCCTATTCCCACAGAAAACAGGCCTTTTAAAGGCCATTTTTATCAAAAAAACGCCCTTAATAAAAGGAAAAAATAGCTCATAGTCAAAAAAAGTTTATAAATCTTTTGTTATATTTAAAATAAAGGTAACTTTGAAGCCGACAATAAGCTATCGGTCCATTGTTTAATATATTAACTATCAAACCATCATGAACAAAACAGAATTTATTAATGCCGTTGCTGAGCAATCGGGATTAAGCAAAGTTGACTCTAAGAAAGCTGTTGAGGCTTTCATCCAAACAATCTCTAACGAAATGAAAGAAGGTGGAAAAATTTCCCTTCTTGGTTTTGGTTCGTTCTCAACTACTGAAAAAGCCGCACGTAAAGGAGTTAATCCTAAAACGAAAGAAGTTATCGACATTCCTGCTCGTAAAGTTGTGAAATTTAAGGCTGGTGCTGAACTAACCGACAAGATCAAGTAAGAAATTTTCGTATGATAAAAAAAGGATGCAATAGGAATTGCATCCTTTTTTTTTATACCTCTCCGTAAAGTGTTATCTTTGCAGGAAAAATAACGAACATATAGACAGAAGCATATGGTCATCGAACAACAGATTGCGAGTACAATTGTATCCGGGATAAAAGAGCTCTACGGAACAGAAATAGACGGAGCTCAGATTCAGCTTGGAAAAACAAAAAAGGAGTTTAAAGGACACCTTACGCTGGTGGTATTTCCTTTTTTAAAAATATCCAGAAAATCTCCCGAACAAACGGCACAGGATTTGGGAAAGTATCTTCTTGAAAATGAACCTGCCGTTGCCGACTTTAACGTTATCAAAGGTTTCCTGAACCTTACGATTTCGGCTTCTTGCTGGATCGAGCTATTAAACACAATCCACAGCAGCCCCTCCTTTGGGACCGTTGAAGCTACGGAGACTTCGCCATTGGTGATGATTGAGTATTCTTCGCCTAATACAAATAAGCCTCTGCATTTGGGTCACGTACGCAATAATTTACTTGGCTATAGCCTTGCTGAAATTATGAAGGCAAACGGATACAAAGTAGTTAAAACTAATATTGTAAACGACCGAGGAATTCATATATGCAAATCGATGCTTGCCTGGAAAAAGTGGGGTGAGGGAGCTACTCCTGAATCTGCAGGGAAAAAAGGGGACCATCTGATTGGCGATTTTTATGTTTTGTTCGACAAGAAATACAAACAGGAACTTGCTGAACTTCAGGAAAGCGGACTCTCGAAGGAAGAGGCCGAAGCTAAGTCGGCATTGATGGCGGAAGCCCGTGAGATGTTGCTTAAATGGGAGGCCGGCGATAAAGAGGTGATTGACTTATGGACGATGATGAACAACTGGGTCTATGCCGGGTTCGATGAAACTTACAAACGAATGGGGGTTGACTTCGACAAGATTTACTACGAATCTCAGACCTATCTGGAAGGGAAAGGGAAAGTGCTTGAAGGTTTGGAGAAGGGTGTGTTCTATCGCAGGGAAGATGGTTCGGTTTGGGCCGACCTTACGGGCGACGGACTGGATGAAAAACTTTTGCTCCGAGCAGATGGTACTTCTGTATACATGACACAGGATATCGGTACCGCCAAACTTCGATTTGACGATTACCCTATCAATAAGATGATATACGTTGTGGGTAACGAACAAAATTATCACTTCCAGGTACTGTCTATCCTATTGGATAAATTGGGCTTTGAATTTGGTAAAGGGTTGGTTCATTTCTCTTACGGCATGGTTGAACTGCCCGAAGGAAAAATGAAAAGCCGAGAAGGAACTGTTGTAGATGCCGACGATCTGATGGAAGAGATGATCTCCACAGCACGCGAAATATCCCAGGAATTAGGGAAACTGGACGGATTAACAACCCAGGAGGCCGAGAAGATCGCTTCAATGGTAGGACTTGGCTCCCTGAAATACTTTATCCTGAAGGTTGATCCGCGTAAGAACATGACATTCAACCCGAAAGAATCCATCGATTTTAATGGAAACACCGGACCGTTCATACAATACACTTACGCCCGTATCTGTTCGGTTCTTCGCAAAGCTGCCGAACAAGGTATCACTCTGCCAAACCAGCTGGCGGCGAATATCGCTCTTTCTGAAAAAGAAGAGGGACTTATCCAACTCACATCAGATTTCGAATCGGTTGTTAAAGATGCAGGAAACGAATACAGTCCGGCTATCATAGCCAACTATGTATACGACCTGGTTAAAGAATACAATCAGTTCTACCATGATTTTTCTATCTTGCGCGAAGAGAATGAAGATGTGAAGGTATTTCGTCTGGTTCTATCGGCCAATGTTGCCAAGGTGGTTAAAAAGGGTATGTCCTTGCTTGGAATTGAAGTTCCGGAAAGAATGTAATTTTTTCAATGTTATATATACAAAAGAGGCGCTTCCAATGGAAGCGCCTCTTTTGTATATATAACATTGTATTATTCTTTCTTTCGTGTTGCCTTTTTCTTTGTAGTCTTCTTATCCGGGGCTTCTTCGATGATTTTCATGCATTCCTCGTACGTAAGTTTCTGAGGATCGGTATTCTTTGGAATTTTATAATTACTCTTCTTATAAGCAATATAAGCCCCGAAACGTCCGTTCAAAATCTGAAGTTCCGGTTCTTCCTCGAAAGATTTGATGAATCGTTGTTCTTCCTGTATCCTTTTTTTCTCAATAAGCTCGATGGCTTCGTCCAACTTAATCGTATATGGATTCAACTCTTTCGGAATCGTAACGAATTTATTGTTGTGACGGATAAACGGACCGAAACGTCCGATTGCGGCTATAACCTCTTCGTTTTCGAATTCGCCTACCTTACGGGGCAGATCAAACAATTTCAATGCCTCCTCCAGAGTGATTGTTTCGATGGACTGATCCTTCATCAATGCGGCAAAAGCAGGTTTAGGTGCTTTTTTATCGTCCGGGAATGCTTGTCCCATCTGAACACAAGGACCGTACCGGCTGATCTTTACAAACACAGGCTTACCACTTTTCGGATCAATACCAAGTTCTCTCTCCCCAACCTTATGATCTGTTTTACTGGTCATTGCCTCGTCAACGATTGGGTGGAAAATTTTATAAAAATTATCGATAACGCGTGTCCATTCCATTTCGCCGTCGGCAATGGAGTCGAACTCCTTTTCAACGTTGGCGGTAAAATTATAATCCAGAATATTGGGAAAATATTCAAGTAAAAAGTCGTTTACCACAATTCCTATATCCGTTGGCATAAGCTTGTTACGATCTGCTCCAACAGTTTCGCTTTTTTGTGCTTCCGAAATCTTTTCCTTTCGTAAAGAAATTACAGTAAAGTTGCGCTCCTCTCCTGCTTTATCACCCTTGACAACATAACCTCTGGTTTGTACCGTCTGAATAGTAGGTGCATAGGTTGAAGGTCTGCCGATACCCAACTCCTCCAATCGTCTAACCAGACTGGCTTCCGTATATCTGGGGGGACGTTGCGTAAATCTTTCGGTAGCTTTAACCTCATCCAGCACAAGAATATCATTCAGGTTAACAGCTGGTAAAAGTCCGTTTTCCTGTTCTTTCTCATTTTCATCGTCCATGCTTTCGCGATACACCTGTAAGAAGCCATCGAAAACGATTACCTCTCCCGTAGCCTGGAACTTATCCTTCCATCCGGGGAAGCTGACAGAAATAGTTGTTTTCTCCAATTCGGCATCAGCCATTTGAGACGCCAATGTTCTCTTACGGATCAGCTCGTACAATTTTTTCTCCTGAGCGGAACCTCCCGCCTCTACCCGATCGATATATGTAGGGCGTATGGCCTCGTGAGCCTCTTGTGCTCCTTTAGATTTGGTATGATATTGGCGGAATTTATAATACTTCTCGCCGTAGGTGTTAACAATTTCCTCTTTGGATGTTCCCAATGCCAAATCGCTTAGATTTACTGAGTCGGTACGCATATAGGTTATCATCCCCGATTCATATAACTTTTGAGCAATCGACATGGTTTGAGATACCGAATAACCCAACTTACGGGCAGCTTCCTGCTGTAAGGTAGAGGTGGTAAAAGGAGGAGCCGGAGATTTCTTTAACGGCTTCTTCGTTATATCGTCAATCTGGAACGATGCAGTCTTGCATTGGTTCAACAAACTGATAACCTCCTCTTTTGTCTTCAAACGTTTGTTCAACTCCGCTTTCAGTACAGTAGATCCGTCCGGCAGAATAAAATTGGCAATCACACGGTAAGCAGCCTCGCTCACAAAAGCGTTTATCTCCCGTTCACGTTCAACAATCAAACGGACAGCAACCGACTGAACCCTACCGGCAGACAAAGCTGGTCTTACCTTCCTCCAAAGAACCGGAGACAGCTCAAATCCCACAATACGATCCAGCACACGCCGTGCTTGTTGAGCATCCACCAGATTAAGATTTATATCACGGGGGGTCTCAATAGCATGCAAAATAGCCGTCTTGGTAATTTCATGAAATACGATTCGTTTCGTGTTTTCGGGTTTCAAGCCCAACACTTCGTATAAATGCCACGATATAGCTTCTCCTTCGCGGTCTTCATCGGATGCGAGCCAGACTTGTTCCGCTTGCTTCGCTTCACTCTTTAATTCGGACACCAACTTTTTCTTATCTGCAGGTACAACGTACTTGGGAAGATAATTTTTTTTCGTGTCAATACTGAATTCTTTAGGATTTAAATCGCGTATATGGCCATAACTAGACATCACCTTAAACTCTTTTCCAAGAAATTTCTCGATGGTCTTAGCCTTGGCCGGGGATTCTACTATTACCAGGTTTTTATGCATATTTTCTGCTTTCTCGTTCGAAATCGGGTACAAACTTACATAATTATTTACGAAATCTCACTAAATCAATAAAAAAACCATTTTTTACATCGGCTCCACTGGCCACCAACAAAGTACTTTGTGGCGAATATTCTTCATTTTTTTTATCTTTGTCTCGAAACAAGAAACCTATGGAAGCAATCAAACAACTTATATTAGACAATAAAGCAGACGAGGCCATCCGCCTCCTGGACGAAATTATTGCTGCAGATCCCCAAAATGATGAAGCCTATTATTTAAGGGGAAATGCCTGGCGAAAAAAGGGAAACATGCAATTGGCAATCAATAATTACTTGGAAGCTATGGAGATAAACCCCGAAAGTCCGGCTCGTCAGGCTCATGCCATGATGATGAAAATTATGAATTTCTTTAATAAAGACATGTATAACCATTAATTAAAGGATTGTGAATCAAACAATATGCTCTTCATTTAAAAGCTGGATACTGCTTTCATTTCTTTTTACAAACTCACTACTTTACAGTCAGAACCCGTTGTCCGAAATAAAAATGGCGGATATTCCTGCCGGATTCTTTTACATGGGAGGCAATGGCGAAGGAAGCAACTACGACGAAGCTCCGATACACAAGGTAACGCTGACGAAACCCTTTAAAATGTCGGTAACCGAAATAACCAACGCACAATATGAAGCGTACGACCCGGCGCACAAAGCGTATCGTGGAAAGAATGGTATCTCTGTTCATGACAATGAAGCAGTTGTATATGTTAGCTACAACGATGCCATGAACTATTGTAAATGGCTAAGTGAGAAGGAGGGCAAAACCTATAGGTTGCCCACTGAAGCAGAATGGGAATATGCCTGCAGAGCCGGAAGCTACCTAACCTTCTCGATGGATGACGGACTACCGGGTATTTTCCATAAGAATCAGCAAATAGTGCGCGATATGAAACCGGTCTCACTGGCGGTGGGAGAAACTCCTGCCAACAAATTCGGGTTACATGACATGCATGGCAATGTGGAAGAATGGTGCCTTGACTGGTACGGACCTTACATAGCCGATGACCAAACAGATCCGGTTGGGATGAAGCATGGTTTGTATCGCGTTACCCGTGGTGGAAGTCATAATACTCCGGAAAAATACCTCCGGTCATCCAACCGGATGGCCATGATACCGGAAGATAAGCATGCGCAGACAGGATTTAGAATTGTTCAGGCCGACTATCCGGAAAGTGAGCCGCTTGACGTATCGGCACAGGCGGAACAACCGGTTAAAGTTCCGCAGACAAAATACAACTGGAAAAAAGGCGTAACCCGGAAACCGTTCTTTCTTCCTCCTGTTCCCTATGTAATTGAACCCGCATGTAACTCGGGTATCCCCTTCTATCGTCATAATCACCAGCCGGCAATTACATGGTGCCCTAACGGCGACCTGCTGGCCATCTGGTTTTCGGCCAATGAAGAAAACGGACGCGAAATGGTTGTTCTGGGTTCCCGTTTAAGAAAAGGAGGTGAAACCTGGGAAAAAGCCTCTTTATTCTTTAAAGTTCCGGATCGAAATATGACAGGCTCTTCTCTTTTTAACGACGGACAAGGGAGGTTACTTCATCTTAACGGAGTGGAAGCTTCCGGTGACTGGCAGAACTTAGCCATGATACAACGCGAGAGTACAGATAACGGCGCCACCTGGTCGGCCCCACATCTGATAGCTCCCGAACACACCAAGCGTCACCAGGTAATAGCAGGTACGATTCAAACCCGCGAAGGGTGGTACATTCAACCCTGCGATGCCGGACCGGGAAGTCACGACGGGGCGGCGATCCACATCAGTAAAGACAAAGGAAAGACCTGGTCCGATCCGTGGGACGGGCAACCAGCCCAGTTTAAACCGAATGGAACCGGATCGACCATCGCAGGGATACATACCGGAATCGTACAGCTGATGAACGGCGACCTGCTGGCACTAGCCAGAGGGAACAGTCTGCCAGATGCCAACGGCGTGTTGCGTATGCCTATGAGTATATCCAAAGATATGGGTAAGAGCTGGACCTATTACGCGTCCGAATTTCCACCTATTGACGGAGGACAACGTCTTGTTCTGCTTCGTCTGTCTGAAGGACCTTTGTTATTAATCTCATTCACCGACCATCCGATACGAACAAAAAAAGAAAATAGGGGAATGCTCTTTGCAAATGCATCCGGAATGTCTTTCAGGGGTTATGGAATGTATGCGGCACTTTCGTACGACGAAGGGAAAACCTGGCCGGTTAAAAAGTTACTGACCGACGGGACGTATCGTTTTCTTAACGGCGGGGCATGGACAGGCTACTTCGAGATGGATTCGACACATGCCGAACCCAGAGGCTACCTGGCTGCTGTACAGTCGCCCGACAAAACCATCCATCTGGTTAGCAGCAGACTTCATTACCGGTTTAACCTGGCCTGGCTGATGGAGCCAGCAAAATAAAAAAAAGGGAGATAGCTCCCCCTATAAACAATTAAAGGATGTCATCCCGACATCCCCTAACCAACTTTGTTAACCTTAAATCTAATACTATTATGAAAAAACCACGATGCAAAGATACAATCCCACAAAGGGTTTGTCAAGCTTTTTTGCCATAAAACATGTTAAACAACATATAATAAATATGAAAGGGGGTACTGTAATAGTACCCCCTTTCATATTTGTAATCCGATTATACAGACTGCAGAACCCGTTAAAAGTTCAGATTAATACCAACCATGGCATTGAATCCTTGTTGCGGATACCCATAAAGCAGCTCATATTTCCGGAAAAGCAGGTTGTTGAATTTAATATAAGCACCAAAGGTTTCGTTAAGCTGGTAAGTACCTTTCATATTCAGCTCATTGATATTATCCATTTTGATATTAGATCCGTTCGCATGGGTGTATCTTCCTGTTCCCAGGTAATAATCCATTGAAAGCGTGATATTATCCATGGGCACCACCGATATTTCTCCAAACAACTCTGCTTTAGGCTTACCGAATGCTTTGATATCTGTAATTGTAGTTTCACCGGCAGGTTCCTCGCGCTCAATTTCATTTACCGACCAGGAGTTATAAACACCCTTCAACGATATGTTGAAAAGTTGTTGATAACTATATTTCAACGAGGCTCCGCCAAAGAACTTCTTAGCGTTATAATAAGCCACATTACTCACATTACCGAACTTGGTCAGCATAGATATCTGCGGAAGGAAGAAATGTTCGTTGTCGGTAATTTTGTATCCGCCAAAAACATCGAACCAGAAGCCTGCACCCGCTCCGCTTTTAATTCCGGCAATCCCGTCCAACCAGGTGCGTGAAGCCTCCAGAATTAAATCAGGATTGATATATCTGTTTACAGCAGAAATTTCCCAGGCACTGTTGGCACTTACTTTGCCGGTTGCCGTTGCATAAAAAACAGTCTTCGGAGCAAGTTCAACATCGAAATTGATATTCGGAGACAAGAACACCTTTTTCTCGTCGCCCGTGATGATCATAGCATTGGCACCCAATCGTAAGTTCCAACGTTCGCCATTCATCTTTAAATAGGGACTTAACGTAGACTCGAGGTGATTGTTACGCTCGAAGGGAACGGTCGTTTCCGGCTCTGTCTCACCGTAATTGAAGTATTCTACCTCACCTTCCAATCCGATGGTCATCCCTCCGTTAAACTCACTGTTCAGGTCGAAAGATGCTCCAAACGTATTTTCGGCAATACCACCCAAACCTCCTGTCATCCCGTACTTGTTGGTAAATCGCTTATAATCCAGATCCAAGGCATATTCGAACGGGCCGTGACCTTTTGATTCGAACCCGATCGTACCTCCGATCTTTGTATTTGCCTGATTCGTATCATAATCGAATAAAGGCAGAACACCCAAATCGACCAACCTTAAATCGGCCACAAAACCGTAGTAATTGAATGTACTGTGATCTATTCCAAAGCCAAGTTTCAAAGCGAGCTTCTCGTATTCGTGGCTGAAATTAATGCCACCCAGGTTATTGTTAAGCTTTGCTTTCTGCTTGTCGTCCATCTGCAGGTAACCTATATTCCCGTTGGTAGAACGATGCGATAAAAAGACATTCAGTTTGTCCTTCTCTGTATTCAGGATATGATACCCCAAGTCGCCGTTGATGTTCATGTAATTACCAGCTCCCAGATTCAGGTACCCCCTTTTCTTACTGTAAGGAATCTCAGTCATCACACTCCCCGACCCCAACAAAGATAATTCCTGTTGTGGATCTGTAGGAACAGCAAATGTGCTGTAGTCTATAGGCATCTTTTTCACTACAGGCTCCTTGATCTTTGGCAGCGTATTCACCTTCGAAGCATCCTGAACCGACGGATCGTATTCCCGTTCCAAAGTCATCTCCCGGTTCAGCTCCTTTTCTTTCGATTTATCTTCCTGTGCATGTACCGATGCAGCAGCACCTAAGGCAACCACCAGGCAGAGGGCTTTTACATTATATATTGCTTTCATCCCAGTTCTTATTTCTTTAGTTTACTCAATCTGTTTTCAATCATCCCGGCTATATCATCCGTACCTTTATAATTATTCTGCAAGCTGGTCAGATATTGACGAGCCTGAAAATCATCATTCTGACTAATATAGATATCCGCCAGTAAAATAAATCCACGGGCCAGCCAATACTGATGAGGTGTTCCGTTTTCAATGAAATTCATCAGCTCTTTTTCGGCCTTGGCATTCTCTTTATTATTAAAGTACAACTGAGCCAACAAATATTTAGCCTCAGCACCATGCACAGTGCGGGTATCCTTACTGATCGTCTGCAAATCGGGTAATGCCTTGGAGGCCTGCTTCAGGGCAATATATGCTTTAGCCCTTATATAACGCGCCTCGGCATTCAGTTCGGGCGACAGTTTAGGATCCTTCAGCAGCTCGTCGGCAGCAGTAAGGGCATCCTGTTGTTTTCCGGTATACTGAGCACAACGCATCATTCCTAATTTGGCCGCCTCTTTGTTTTCCTTACTTTCGGCGATGGCATGTAATTGCTTAAAGGTGAGCAACGCCGCAGCATAATCTTCCTGCAGGTATTCTATTTCGGCTTTACGTGCCGTTGCGTTTTCCGCAAACTTAGTATCACCGCTGGAAAGAACAGATGCAAACAGCTGTTTTGCCTCGTCATATTGTTTATTTGCGAAAGCAATGCTTCCCAGATAGAAATTGGCATTCGAACTAAATGCCCCTTTAGGGAACGACTGCAGGTAATTTGTCAGACTCTTCTTCGCCGCAGCGTTATCACCGCGCATAAATAACTTTTCGGCAGCCAGATAAGTCAGCGAATCCTGCTCGCTTACATCAAAATGAACCGATCCGCCCAATGAATTCACATACGAGGCATAGGCATTGATATCGTTCAGATCCATGTAAACCGACTTCAGATCTTGCAAAGCAACCTTTGCCTCATCACTTCCCGGATAATTGTCGACCACCTTCTTATAGGCAGCAGCAGCTTTTTCGGGCTGGTTGTCATTAAAGTAAAGTAACCCCAGCTGAATACCGGCTTTGCGTGCCTGTGTACTTTGAGGAAACTGACTTATCACTTTTTCGAATGCCTCTGCAGCACCCTGACTGTTTTCAAGCATAACGTAGGCCCGGCCTTTCTCAAACAGAGCATCATCCACATAGGGAGACTCCGGGTATTCGCGAACCAGACGGTCCATCGCACTGATTTTTCCACGGTAATCCTTTTGAAGTCCCAGCAGGAAGCCTTTCTGATATACCGAATAATCGGCGGCCGACGGTTGTAAAGTTGCCGAACGGCTGTAACTCTCTTCAGCCTGGGCAAACTGGCGACTTTGGAACAGACAGTCGCCGATACGATTGTATGCATCTGCATAGGCAGGCAACTGACGGTTGCTTTCCATATCAACATAGCTTCTGAACCTGCTTAATGCATCGGCATATTGTTGCTGTTTGAAGTAACAATACCCCAGATTATAGTGAGCCAACGCATACATCTCTCCGCTTTTTGCCTGAGTATTGTTCAGATAGGTTCTATAATCGGAGGCGGCACTGGCAAATTCACCTTTGCGGTAGTAACTTTCACCACGCCAGAAATAGGCATCGTTTCGGGCTTCCAGGTTGTATGACCCCAAAGAAATAGCCCGGTTGAACAGGTCGATCGCCTCATCCAGTTTTACATTCGTAAAGGATTGCGTTCCCAACTGGAATAAAATATCCTGCTTTGCCTCCAGTATTTTAGTACTCGGGCGCTTGATCTTTTCGATGGAAGCCAATGCCGAACGGTAATCCTTGGTTGTAAGATACACCTCAACCAGGTAATCGTTCACCTTATCTGAATAAACAGAGTTGGGGAACTCATTCAGGAAATTCTCGAAAATAGTAACCGACTCTCCAAACCCTGTAAAGGAAGTCTGATGAATCAGCAAAGCGTAATTATAGGTGGCAGCCTCCTTAACCTGTTTGTCGAACGAAGTCTTCGCCGCCGACTCGAAAGCCATGCGTGCATTGTTTTTATCGTTCAGCTTCAGGTAAGACTGACCCAGGTACAGGTAGGCATTCTGTGTAAGGGCATCCTGTTCGCGAACAGTCTGTCCGAAACAGTCCACCGCACTGTTAAAGCTCCCTTTATTAAAATAGCAGACACCTAAAATGTACAAATCGCCACGAAGGGGCGCATCGGTATCCGAAACATACTTGCTCAGGTTGGCAATGGCCTTGTCCTGATTTCCCTGGTGGTAATATGAATTACCCAAAATACGTCGAACCTCCGCATTGTTTTCGCTGTGAGGATAATTCTTCAGCAAAGCCTCTCCTTCAGCAATGGTTCTGTCGTATTTTTTCTGGATGAAATAAATCTGAGCCGTATAATAGGAAGATTGCAAAGCATATTCGGGTTTATCCTTCAAACGATCGAATTCCACCAACGCATTGTTGTACTTTCCCGTGGCATAGTCGATATAAGCAACGTAATAGGCACCGGCATCGTTGTATTTTGTTCCAATCTGCTTCAGGCGGGTAAAGTACCCTCTCGCCTTGTCCATTTCGCCGGTCTGCAGCAGTGAATAGGCATATCTGAAACTATACGTTTCCTGTTGAGACGGACTAAGCATCTCGATGGTAGACTGATTAAACCAGAATACCGCTTTTTCAAATTCTTTATGGTCGAAGTGAGCCGAAGCAATCAAAAAATGGATTTCATCGCTATGACGCGTATCCGGATATTTATCCATAAATTCCTTCAACACCTCCGATGCATTCTCCTTGCCTTGTTCAAAAGCCACACAAGCAAGCATATAATCGGACTCCTGGATAAGGTCGGCATCCGTAGATTGCTTTTTGAATGCCTCAAGTTTATCTGTACACCCCGGATAGTTCCTTAAAACAAACATCTCCTTTCCTTCAACAAAAAGTCGTTCGGGCGACTCAAACTGATGAGATCGTTGCCCGGTGGCCGCATGAGAGCCTACAACTAAACACAGTGGAATTAGTATTCTTTTCATCACTCCTTTGCTTTTTGGTCAGGCACAGGATTGTGCCTGAATGTTCTGATAGGCAAAGATAGAGAATAGGCTCCAAATAAAAAACTATGAGGTTTGTAAAAAGAATTAATTCTCTTTACAATATCTAACAACTCCCTCTTTTACAGATGTCAGTCCGAACAAGCTGGCATCCACCTCTTGCAGCTTCAACACAACAATTTCCGAAGCATCGTCTGCCGCAATTAGTCCGTCGAAAGTAGTTGCATAACACTCAAAAAAAAGATCTTCCGTATGCACTTCAAATCCCGAGTAAAGATAAATATTGGGTATGGAGAACAGATACCTGCTTGATTTTACATCCAATCCGGTCTCTTCTTTCACCTCACGGCGGACAGCCTCTTCGGCCGATTCATGCAGATCTACAAAACCGCCGGGTAAATCGAGCGTTCCTTTAGCCGGATCTTTCGCCCGTCTTACCACAAGCAACTCACCAACCTCATTACGGATAAAGCAGGCTACCGCAGCCGATGGATTAAAGTAATAGACAAACCCGCAGGAAGAGCAACGTTTGGATTTTTCATTATTGACGGCAAACCCGTCCGATCCACATTTGGGACAATATTTAAATTGATGTAAAGGATGCATAAACTCTTTTTTTACAAAGATAGAAAGACTAATTCACTATTTACTGTTAAACCACTTTTTGACGGGAATATCGTAACCGGCCCCTTGCATATAATTATAGGTAGCCAGATTCAGTCCCTTTCCATAAAAATCCAGATCGATTTCCTGAGATGTGGTGAAAGGGATCTCGTTGTTGGCAAATGGGGCTAAAGGCTGGTCAACATGCTTTGCCCCGACGCTCTCCGGACAGATTCCTGAGGGACTGTGGATTGTCATCGCATATCGATGCCAGAAGGCCGATTGAATCCATCCGTTGGCAAACAGATTGCGCACCACCTCGAGGGAGTCTATTGTCTCACGGGCCGTTTCGGTAGGGAATCCATACATCAGATACGCGTGAGTCATTATTCCGGCTTCGGTAAAGTTACGCATACTCTCGCTGGCACTTTCCACTGTAATCCCTTTGTTTATCATTTTGAGGATGCGCGGAGAAGCAACCTCAAGACCTCCTGAAATGGCTATGCAACCCGATTGAGCCAGTAAGTAACAGAGTTCGGGAGTATAAGATTTCTCGAATCGCACGTTGGTCCAGTAAGATACGATTAACTTCCTGCGAATAATCTCTTCAGCCAATTTACGAAGTAAAGCAGGAGGTGCAGCCTCGTCTACGAAGTGGAAACCCGTTTGTCCTGTTTGAGCAATCACAGCCTCCATCCGGTCTACAATCAGCTCAACCGGAGCCTGATCAAAACGTTTCACGTAATCCAGCGCCCCGTCACAAAATGCACATTTACCCCAATAGCAGCCGTGGGCCAACATCAGCTTATTCCATTTTCCATTGCTCCATAAAGCATGCATCGGATTGGTAAGCTCAATCATATTGATATAATTATTCTGCAGTAACCCCTCGTAGCTGGGTGTACCCGATTCGGCAAAAGGAATATTCTCCTTACTGTCGAAGTTCACCCTTATAATCGAGCCCGCATCATCTCTATACAGCGTGCGGATCAACTCGCCTCCATCCATAATCCGCAACAAAGGCAATTCTCCGTCGTCAAAAACAAGATAGTCTATAAAATCAAAAAGAGCCGGATCTGTCAGACTTCTCAGCTCCGTATTTACATAACCGCCCCCCATCACAATCTTCACCTGCGGAAAATTCTGCCGGATCCATTGGGCGCAACGAAGTGCACTATACAAATTCCCTGGAAAGGGAACGGAGAAACCCACAAGATCAGGCTTACACAAAGCCATACGTTGAGAGAAGATATCCAACATCAACGTATCAATCAAGGTATGCGGTTTCTGCAATTCGTTTTGCAAGGGTCTAAATTCGGGTAAACGCAGGCATAGCGATTCGGCATATCGGATTAACTCAAAATGAGGGTCGATGGTCGAATTTATAAAGTCACACAAATCCTTCAGAAATAGCGTGCAAAGATGCGTCGCCCTGTCGTAATTTCCTATTAAGCCAAATCCCCATTCCAGATCTTCATCCGATGGTAAGCGTTTACTCTCCGGCCAGAATGTAAGCTCGCAAAACCGTTGTGCCAATGTTGCATCCTTACCTCCCAGAAAACGCATCACCGGGTCGATGGTCCGGATATAAAAATCGGCCTGTTGCAAAATGATTCGATTCGCCTTAGACAACCGGCTATGTTGAGACGCCGCTTCGAATATCCGTTTCAGCATTGTTCCGGTTAACAGCCGTCCGATAAGTTCTATGCCAAGATCCATCTGTTCCGCATTGTGATTTCTTGAATGCAGGAACCCTAACAGATGACAGGTTGCAGGATAGGGAGTATTTAATTGCGTAAGCGGAGGAGTTACAAGAAGCGCTTTCATTTGATATGACTTTTCTGATCTGGGAATTTCGTTATACTACAGGAGATTAAAATAAAAAAGGCAGAGAAGATACAATCCGGTAACTTCCCCACCTTTTATATGCTGGAATGACTTATCAATATTCTTTCACTTCCCAACCCAGTGCGCTGGCACCTAATACGGCAGCATCACTTTCTTTTAGCTGAGAGAATAATAATTTTGTCTTGCCTTCAAAAACTTTCAGCATGTTCTTATCCATCGAACGTTTGATCGGATTCATGATCAGATCGCCTGCTTTGGTAAGACCACCGAAAAGAATAATAGCTTCAGGACTTGAGAATGCCACGAAATCGGCAAATGCCTCTCCCAACATAGCTCCTGTAGTCTCAAAAATCTCAATTGCCAGCTTGTCATTCTTCATGGCTGCATCATAAACATCCTTTGAAGTCAGTTCGTCCGGATCAATTTCACGCAATACACTTTCGTCCTTGCGAATCTCGAGGTATTCGCGTGCAGTACGTGCAACACCTGTAGCCGAAGTATAGGCTTCAAGACATCCCTGTCTGCCACAACCACACATTCTGCCATTGTTACGACGCATAATAACGTGACCAAGTTCGCCGGCAAAACCGTCGTGACCATAAACCAGGTTACCGTTGATTACGATACCACTGCCCACTCCTGTTCCGAGTGTAATCACAATGAAATCTTTCATACCACGTGCAACACCGTAAGTCATCTCGCCAATTGCCGCTGCATTCGCATCGTTAGTAAGAGCCACAGGAATTCCACCAAGCTTTTCGCTGATCAACTGAGCCAATGGAATTTTACCCTTCCAGGGAAGATTTGGTGCAAACTCAATACAACCGTTAAAATAGTTACCGTTGGGAGCACCAACACCAACACCTTTGATCTTATCGTGACCGCCAGCCTGGTTGATAACCATTTCAAGGCCCTTAGCAAGTTCTGCCACGTAATCGTTTACATCGGCATACTTACCTGTTTTAATTGAACCACTGTACAAGATTGTACCTCTTGCATCCACAACGCCAAACACAGAATTGGTTCCACCAATATCTATACCTACCACATAAGGTTTTTCCATGATCTAATTTTTATGATTAATAATGAATTTAGGGAAGCAAATATAAGATGAATATATAAAACCATCAACGCTTTATCTACTAAAAAAGTAGAAACAGATGATATTTCTGCTAAAAGGCAATTAAGAAGTTATTAAATATAGCCTAAGATAACAACAAAAAAGCTAATTTGAATCGTACATTTATTTCCAATAAGAGACAGGAACTGTGAGATTTATGGACAACCGGACGGCCAGTTTCTCTACATTATTTCAAATAATATAGTTAAATTTGTTTAATTATCAGTACTATGTGATACAAGGTATTCAGTCAGTGCATATATTTGTGCAATAAAAAAAAGTGTTTGAGTTCTGTAACTTATCTTAAAAACCATACGTCTTATAAATAAAAGTACTTTACAACTATGATTCATCTTGACGGAATTAACAAAACGTATCATAACGGTGCACCTTTACATGTATTAAAAGGGATTGACCTTGACATCGATAAGGGAGAAATGGTCTCTATTATGGGGGCTTCCGGATCGGGCAAGTCTACCCTTCTTAATATATTGGGAATATTAGACACCTACGATACGGGCAAATACATGCTGAACAATCAGCTGATCCAGAATTTAAGTGAAACTCGTGCAGCCGAGCTTCGTAATCAGATGATTGGATTCATCTTTCAATCTTTCAACCTCATATCATTTAAAAATGCCATGGAGAATGTAGCGCTACCCCTTTATTACCAAGGTATGAAAAGAAAAAAAAGGAATGCGCTGGCAATGGAATACCTCGACATGGTAGGCTTACGCGACTGGGCAGATCATATGCCGAACGAGATGTCCGGTGGACAAAAGCAGCGTGTTGCCATAGCCCGTGCGCTCATTGCCAAACCACAGATTATTTTGGCTGATGAGCCTACCGGTGCGCTGGACAGTCACACTACACTCGAAGTAATGGATCTGCTTCGCAATGTAAACCAGGAAGGAATGACCATGATTATTGTTACCCACGAACAATCGGTAGCCGATGTAACTAAAAAAATCATTCGTTTGCGCGACGGACAGATTGAATCCATAGAAAACGGAAAAGGCCATGTTTGATTTCGACAATTTCAGAGAGATTTTCAGTACAATCAAGAAGAATAAGCTTCGTACTTTTCTTACCGGATTCTCCGTGTCATGGGGAATCTTTATGCTGATTGTGCTGCTTGGTGCAGGAAACGGCTTACGCAACGGCGTAATGTACAATTTCCGCAACATGGCTATGAACAAGATCGAGGTTTGGCCCCGCTTTACATCAAAGCCATACAAAGGTTTGCAAAGCAACCGCCAGATAAGCTTCAAGGAAGACGATTATGTGGCTCTTAACCGCGAACACTCTGAAGTGGACCTTAAATCTGCCACCATCAATCATGGAGACACCTTGTTTTACGGGAAGGAGTTTAACAACTGTAACCTGAACGGCGTTTTCCCCGATTATGCCAAAATCAACTTTGTAGAGATGCTGGTTGGTAAAGGACGTTTTATCAACAACCTCGACATAGTGGAAAAACGTAAAGTGATTGTAATTAGTCCCCGTATCGAAGAAATCCTGTTTAAGAAGGAAAGCGGACTAGGCAAATACGTTAAAGCAGGGACAGTGATGTATCAGGTGGTTGGTGTTTATAAAGATGACAATAAAAGCAACGATGCTCCTTGCTATATCCCGTTCTCAACCGGACAATCCCTGTATAATGCAGGTTATGGTTTAAATCAGCTTTCGTTTACAGTGGTTGGAGTGAATACCGAAGACGAAACAACGGCATTCGAAGATCGTTTCCGTCAGCGTATGGGAAGACGGCATCAGTTTGACCCTACTGATAAAAGTGCCATCGGTATGTGGAACACAGCCAACGAGTTCAGGATGTTCAATAGTATGATGAACGGAATTATCTTCTTTGTCTGGATTGTTGGTATCGGAACCCTAATTGCAGGTATTGTAGGCGTAAGTAACATTATGCTGATCAGCGTACGCGAACGGACCAAAGAGTTCGGCATACGTAAAGCTGTAGGGGCATCTCCCATCTCGATCCTGAAACTGGTTATCTTCGAATCAATCCTCATAACGGCCATCTTCGGATACGTTGGAATGATTTCGGGAATCGGGCTTACCGAGCTTATCAACTATGGCATGCAGGCTTCCGGCGCAGGTGAAGCCGCCGGACAAGACGATATTTCTATGTTCAGGGACCCTACCGTTAGTCTTACCATCGCATTGATATCCACAGGAGTACTGATCCTTGCGGGTGTGTTGGCCGGCTATTTCCCTGCACGAAAAGCAGTTAAAATCACAGCCATTGAAGCGATGCGAGCCGAATAATTCATATAAAACAGAAAAGAAATATGTTTGATATAGACAGATGGCAAGAAATTTGGGTTACCATCACCCGTAACAAAACAAGAAGTCTTCTTACCTGTTTTGGCGTTTTCTGGGGTATTCTGATGCTTGTGTTGCTGCTGGGATCGGGAACGGGATTAAAAAACGGCATGATGCAAGGGGTAAAAGGATTTGCCACCAACTCGGTGTTCGTATTCTCAAACCAGACCAGCGAACCATACAAAGGCTTTAACAAAGGCCGTTCGTGGAACATGCGCAACAGAGATGTGGAGAGTATCCGCAAAAATGTAAAGGGAATCGAAGCGATCTCGCCGGTTATCTGGGGTAACAGATCGGACAAGAACGTGGCCTACGGCCAGGTTTCGGGCACATACAATGTAAAAGGAATCTATCCCGATTACTTTAAGATTGAAAGTCAGGACATCTTCTTCGGCCGTTTGCTGAACGACATCGACCATAACAGCCGCAGAAAGGTTTGCAATATCGGAAAAAAAGTGTGCGATGAACTATTTATGGGACAAGACCCCTGCGGAAAGTTTATCCGGGTAAACGGACTATACTACCAGATTGTAGGTGTAATAAAAGGCAAGGCCTCCGGACTAAACCTGGGGGGACGTTCTGAAGAGAGCATTTACCTGCCCTTCTCCACCATGCAGCAAACCCTGAACCAGGGCGATATACTTCACCTGTTGTGCTTCAGCGCCTATGCGGGTCAGTCGGTTGAACCCATTATTGAAGATGTAAGAAAGATATTGAGTGCTCAGAATGAGATTGCACCAAACGATCCGCAAGCTATTCAGTTTGTAAATATCGCCAAGCAGTTCGAGACATTCAACATGCTGTTTATCGGGATCGACTTCCTGGTTTGGCTGGTTGGTATGGGTACGTTGCTGGCAGGTGTAATCGGTATCAGTAACATTATGATGGTGACTGTAAAAGAGCGTACCAAAGAAATCGGAGTAAGACGTGCCCTGGGAGCCAAACCCTACAATATCATTTCGCAGGTTATGAGCGAAAGTCTTGCACTTACAGCCATGGCCGGATTGCTCGGACTCAGTTTCGGGGTATTCATCCTGGATATCATCAATAAAGCCATGTCCACGCAGGAGGTTACCAGAGAGACATTCTTTATTAATCCGGGAGTAGATATAGACACAGCCGTGTATGCCTCAATCGTATTGCTGATAAGTGGTATGGTTGCCGGATTGATCCCGGCGTGGCGGGCCATGCAGATTAAGGCTATAGATGCCATCAGAGAAGAATAATAAATTAAGATTAATACAATAAAAATAATAAACAAAGATTATGAAAAGCATCAACGTGAAAAAGATTTTACGCACTTTCTTACTCGTGTTGGTAGGAGTAGCCGTTCTCAGTACTTTCTATTTCTTGTGGAAAAAATCACAACCGGTAATCACCCAATATGAAATCGTGACCCCTAAACTAGACACGGTTGTAACCAAAACTGTAGCAACCGGAAATGTGGAACCTCGTTTCGAAGTACTTATCAAACCGCAGATCAGCGGTATCGTGGCCGAGCTTAACAAAGAGGCCGGACAGATGGTAAAAGAGGGCGAGATTATTGCAAAAATCAAGGTTATACCGGAAATGGTTCAGCTTAACAGTGCCGAATCACGCGTTAAAGTTGCGCAAATTACGCTGTCGCAGATTGAAGAGACCTATAAAAGAGACAAACAACTGCATACCCAGGGGGTAATTGCCAGAGAAGACTTCGAATTGTCTGAAGCCAACTACAAGAAAGCGAAGGAAGAGGCACAGAACGCACAAGATGCTTTGGAGATTATACGCGACGGTATTGCCAAGAATTCGAAAGTAGCCAGTACAACACTTGTTCGCAGTACAATTACAGGTATGATTCTG
Source organism: Macellibacteroides fermentans (assembly GCF_013409575.1). Classification (NCBI taxonomy): domain Bacteria; kingdom Pseudomonadati; phylum Bacteroidota; class Bacteroidia; order Bacteroidales; family Porphyromonadaceae; genus Macellibacteroides; species Macellibacteroides fermentans. The sequence continues at coordinate 139,102 of NZ_JACCCY010000003.1, forward strand.
GATGTGCCCATCAAGGTTGGTAACTCTGTAATCCAGTCCAACAACTTTAACGATGGAACAACCATTGCATCGGTAGCCAACATGAACGATATGATCTTTAAGGGAACCGTAGATGAGACCGAAATTGGCCGTATACACGAAGGAATGCCTATCCGGTTGACGGTTGGAGCAATGGAAAGCCGGGTATTTGATGCTATGCTGGAATATGTATCTCCTAAAGGTGTAGAGAAAAACGGAGCCATCTTATTTGAGATAAAGGCTGCCGTATCAATCCCGGGGGATGCATTTATCCGTGCAGGATATAGTGCAAATGCCGAAATCGTACTTAAAAAGTCAGAAAACGTACTAACCGTACCCGAAAGCACTGTAGAATTCAGCGGCGATTCGGCCTTTGTTCAGGTTGTAAAACAGGAAAAACCTGAGCAGGTGTTCGAAAAGAAGTACGTAAAAGTAGGATTAAGTGACGGTATTAAGATTGAAATTACGGAAGGTCTTACCGTTAAAAGCAAAATTCGTGGTGCTGCCATCGAGCCTAACAAGAAATAATCTAATAACGACTTAAGATGAATAAATTCAAATTATACCTGCCTGCACTCCTCCTATGCTGGAGTGCGCAGGCACAGGAACCAGCTAAGAAATGGTCGCTCGAGGAGTGTATAAACTACGCCATCGAGCACAACATTGATCTTAAACAAAAGGTACAAGATCAGGAAAGCAAAAAAGTAGACCTCAGTACGAGCAAGAACAGCTGGCTGCCCAACCTGAATGCCGGTTTGGGACAGAACTTCGACTTTGGCCGTTCGCCATCCAAAACGGGTGTGATTGTTGATCAGAACTCGGCCAACTCCTCTTTTTACCTGCAGACATCCATGCCTGTGTTTGACGGATTCAAGATTTCGAACGATATCAAAGCCAGAAAACTCGATTTGATGGCTTCTACCGAAAATCTGAATAAAGCCAAAGAAGACCTGGCCATCAACGTGGCTTCCTATTTTGTTGAAGCCTTGTATAATAAAGAACTGCTCTCGGTAGCCGAGTTGCAGGTTGCACTAACCAGCGAACAGGTTACACGTACCGATGCCCTTGTAAAGGCAGGCAAGGTTCCTATGTCGCAGTTGTACGACATCAAAGCTCAGCTGGCTAAAGATGAAGTTTCGCTTACCGAATCCAGAAACAATGTGAATCTTTCTCTGTTGAACCTGGCGCAGATGCTTGAACTGGAGCGTAGCGGACAATCGTTCGACATCAGCGTTCCGGTTGTGGAAGATGCTATTGAGAAATATATGAACAGCATCCTGCCTCCGGACATGGTGTACAACAATGCAGTTGACGTAAAGCCGCAGATTAAGGAGCAGGAATACCTTTTGGAAAGTCAGAAGAAAATGCTGCAAGTGGCAAAATCAGGTTATCTGCCCAAGTTGGACTTTAACGCAAGCTACAGCAACGGATACTATCACTACTCGGGAGGAAACGATATTGTAAACACTCCGTTTAGCGATCAGATCAAACAAAACGAACGTAAGACCATCGGTTTCAGTTTAAGTATTCCAATCTTCAACCGTTTCCAGGTACGCAACAGCGTACGTAGTAACAAGATTGCGATTTTGAACCGCGAACTGATGATGGAAAGTTCAAAGAAAACACTCTACAAAGAGATACAGCAAGCCTATTTTAATGCTACTGCAGCACAAGAAAAGTACAAAGCAGCGGATAAATCGGTGCTTGCCAGCAAAGAGGCCTTTGGCTATGCAGAAGATAAATACAACGCAGGTAAAAGTACGGTTTACGAATATAGTGAAGCCAAAACAAAATACTCGCAAAGTTTGTCTGAACAGATCCAGGCCAAATACAACTATATTTTCAGAGCCAAAATTCTGGATTTCTACAACGGCGTTCCAATCAAACTTTAGCTTACTATACACAACACACTCTAGCAAAAAAAGGGCTGCTCCAAACGGGCAGCCCTTTCATTTTGATGTATATCTTACAAAGATTAATCAACGTTTAATGTAACACGGCTGAATGCAAGAATTGTAAGTGTTTTACTTTGCTGACGAAGGTATTCTTCAATTGAGATCTTAGAATCCTTGATAAATTCCTGCTGAAGCAATGTATTTTCCTTGTAATACTTCTGCAAAGCACCCTGAGCGATACGATCCAACAGATTTTCTGGTTTGCCTGACTGACGAGCTTTGTCGCGGGCAATTTCCATTTCTGTATCGATAACATTCTGAGGAACCTCTTCTGCACGTACAGCAACCGGATTCATAGCAGCAACCTGCATAGCTACGTCGCGGGCAACTGTGTGATCAACTGCTTCGTTGAATGCAACGATAGTAGCCAATTTGTTTCCCGGGTGGATATAAGATACAGAGCTTGCACCATTTACGAACTGATAGAAACCTAATTCCATCTTTTCGCCAGTTACACCAACACGGTCGGTGATGTGTTCCTGAATAGCGCGGCCATCAGCCAAAGGAGAAGCCAACAAAGCCTCTACAGTTTCTGGTTTAACGCTCATAGCTACGTTCAGGATATCCTGAGTAAGGGCAACAAACTGTTCGTTCTTAGCCACAAAGTCGGTTTCGCATTTCAAAGCTACAATTGCAGCAAATCCAGCGTTTTCGGCTGCCAGTACACAACCTTCAGAAGCTTCGCGATCTGAACGTTTTGCGGCAACAGCCTGACCTTTTTTACGGATAATTTCCATTGCTTTATCGAAATCATTTCCAGCTTCTTCCAAAGCCTTCTTGCAATCCATCATTCCCGCTCCGCTCATTTTGCGAAGGTGAGAAATATCAGCCATTGTAACTGCCATAGTTTTATATTTTTATTGGTATGTAATCTTCTGATTTATAAAAAAAACAATGTGTCAACTTGCAGATTAACGAAGCGATTCATTAAGCGGCAGGACTGACACATTGTAGTATTGATGATATATTATTCTTCTATATCCTTAACGAACTTTCCAACAACGCGTGCATTCAATGCTTCTTCGTCTTCTTTTCTTGTTCTCTTAACACCAGCTTTAGCTTTGCGTTCTCTTTTAGGAGCAGCTTCGCCTTCGCCTGCAGCTTCAGTGTCGATCTTTTCAGCCTTACGTTCCTGCAAACCTTCGTTCATAGCTTCGCAAATTGCACCCAGGATAACTTCTACAGATTTTGTAGCATCATCGTTAGCAGGGATTACGAAGTCGATGTTGTTAGGGTTAGAGTTTGTATCCACCATAGCGAATACCGGAATACCCAAACGGTTTGCTTCACGAACAGCAATATGTTCTTTCATTACGTCTACAACGAACAAAGCAGAAGGAAGACGGGTTAGGTCTGCAATAGAACCTAAAGTCTTTTCCAATTTTGCACGCTGACGAGTAATCTGAAGTTTTTCTCTTTTTGAAAGATTATCAAATGTACCGTCCTTTGTCATTTTATCGATCGTAGTCATCTTTTTGATGGCTTTACGAATTGTAGGGAAGTTGGTAAGCATACCACCAGCCCATCTTTCGATAACGTAAGGCATACCTACAGAAGCAGCCTTATCAGCAACGGTTTGTTTAGCTTGTTTTTTGGTAGCAACGAAAAGAATTTTCTTGCCGGCTTTAGCCATCTGTTTCAAGATTTCTGCAGCTTCGTCTACTTTAGCAACTGTTTTATATAAGTCAATGATATGAATACCATTGCGCTCCATGAAAATATAAGGAGCCATAGCGGGGTTCCACTTTCTTTTTAAGTGTCCGAAGTGGACTCCGGCTTCTAATAACTGATCAAAATTAACTCTTGACATTGTTTTGTTTTTAAAATCGTTTACATTCTGTTTAACACACAATCGTCAGGTAGTTCTCCGGCAAATCATCATGCAAAAGAAATCCCAACAATTTAGATACTAAACGCGTCTTACTTGCAAGATACTCACAAATAACATTAACGTTTGCTGAACTGGAATCTCTTGCGTGCTTTTGGCTGACCTGGTTTTTTACGTTCAACCGTACGTGGATCGCGTGTAACGAAGCCTTCAGCTCTTAAAGCAGGCTTGTCTTCCGGATTGATCTTGATCAACGCGCGGGCAATTGCCAAACGAGCTGCTTCAGACTGACCTTTGAAACCACCTCCGTCAAGATTAATCTTAATGTCGTATTGTTCAGCAACATTCAATTTAGATAAAGGCTGCTTAACAATAAACTGAAGAATTGTTGAAGGGAAGTAAGTTGTAAGATCACGTTTGTTGATTGTAATCTTTCCTGTTCCTTCGCTAACGAATACGCGAGCAACTGCAGCTTTACGTCTTCCTATTGCATTTACTACTTCCATACTAGTTATTTAAGTGAGTTTATATCAATTTCCTTAGGCTGTTGAGCTTCGTGCTTGTGCTCAGTGCCTGCATACACGTACATGTTGCCAAGCAATTTCGCACCCAGACGATTCTTTGGCAGCATACCCTTCACTACTTTTTCGAACAAACGACGTTCGCCCTTCTTCATCAATGAAGCAGGAGTAAATGCGATTTGTCCACCTGGATAACCAGTGTATCTCAGATAAACACGGTCGTTCCACTTATTTCCGGTAAGAACGACTTTGTCTGCATTGATAATAATTACATTATCACCACAATCAACGTGAGGGGTAAAGTTGGGTTTGTACTTACCACGCAAAAGCTTTGCTACTTTTGCGCAAAGGCGACCCAAAGACTGACCTGTTGCGTCAACAATCACCCATTCTTTGTTTACAGTTGCTTTGTTTGCAGAAATGGTCTTAAAACTTAAAGTATCCACTTGCTTAAAATTAATTTAATTAATAATTCAAAAAACAAATTCTTTTACATGAGCTCCTTCGGACACATGAAGTAACAACATGCTAAGAATTAAACTCTTAGTACAATTTGATAATAATCGGCTTGCAAAGGTACGGCTTTTCTTTAAATAAAAAAACTTTTGCCTATGTTTTTAACAGACAACTCAAAGCAAATCAAGCCTAACGGAAGAAGTAGCCAAGCGAAAAGGTAATATTGTTCTGATAAACGGAGGAGGCTCCCTGTGGTTTTTCGGCCAACCGGTCCAGGGTTCCGTAAGTAGCATGTATGCCAAAGAATACATCTTTATAAATCGCACTTAATCCAATATTTACACCCAGATCGAAGGGCTTGAGGTCATTTTCTTCCGTTTGTCCGAATTTGATATCATAATCGGCCTGTCCGGACTTCATATTACCGAAAAGAGAATAATTAAAATTCGGTCCAAGAGAAATTCCCAGCTTAGCTTCGTTTATAGGAATAGAATAAACCACATTCAGCGGAACCTGAATAGAATAGTAGTAGCATGAATGGGCGGTAGGTGTTGTACTGTTTTCGAAAGCCTCGTACGACCCTCCCTGATTAATAAATACAAGTTCCGGCCTTAGTGAAAATCGTTTATACACCGGAACATCCAGCATTCCAGCCAAGCTGAAGCCAAAACGGGCTCCCGATACAGGCGACCCATCCACCTTCTGGACAAGAGCGGAAGAACCGATCCCTGCCCTAACCCCGAACGACACCTGTGCATAAACAGCAGGCACCATCAACATCACCAAACATAGTAGCAGTATCTTTTTCATGTATATGTATTTTCCAATTATTTCTGATAAACAAAGATATGCTTTTTTTATGTATCCAAATCAAGTATAACGGTTTTTAATATATTTAATAATATCATTCAAACAGCACATCTTGATTACAACCGGCCTCCATACAGCAAAAGTATGCTGCAATAACCAAAGAACACGCGGCTCAAACTTTGGTCAGGCTACTCCTGCTAAGACAATTGTACAACCAAGGTTTTAAGAGAGATTCACCCTTCCTGTTTTTACATTTTCCCTTAAGTGATTAGCTCCGTTCATGGCATAGATTAGTCGTTTTCATTCCACAGGGCAGACGCATTAAAATTTCTCCACAGAAAGTATGCTTTGGAGAACGTCGTCAGACCATCCTGCTGATTTTCTTTTGCGAGCAATGCTACTTTTACTTTCATAGTGCTTTAACATAGATAAAGCTGTTTTAGAGACAAGCGAAAAGTTGACGGCAGCATTGTTCTTCTTTCTTCCGTAATCTTCATTAAACGAGACATCCAATTGCCAGTGTAAATTATTTTCCACAGACCAGTGTTTTCTGACAGAACTAGCGATTAATTCAGCATCTAAAGCTAATGAAGAAATATAGTATCTGGTTTCTTTTTGTTTACGAGGGCCTTTTTCGCCTGGAACGGTACGCTCTGTAATGACACAGGCAAATGTTTTCAAACCAGCCCATTGAGTGAAGTCTTTAGTATTTAACCAGTATAGGTTGTCACAGGCTATGCAAGTTCTTTTTTCCAAACGACCATGTCCAGTCTCGCTCTTCTCGTAAACGCTTACCCGGTTGGGCTTCTCAGCACTCCAAATGGTGAAAAAATGTTCTATTTCTTTGTATAAATGCATATGGTTGTTTTTCACAGCCAAAACGTAATCAGCTTCTTTGTCTATTATTTTAGATGCTATTGTCTTTTGACATCCCATAGCATCAATAGTGATTATACACTCTTTAATATCTAATGCTTCCAATAGTTCGGGGATAGCGGTAATTTCATTGGATTTTTCTTCTGTCTTGATTTGTCCAAGGCTTATTCCATTGTCTGCGGCCCAGGCACTTACCATGTGAAGTTTATATTTGGGACTCGATGGTTTTAAGTAGGTACCTCTGAATAATTTAGCCTCTTCAGACTCATATGCTCCGCATATTGTTTTGCCGTCGATAGCAACCACGCCTTTATACTTGCCACATATGGATTTAACCCATTCTCTGAATTGATTTTCAAAATATGAGGTATCCAAGACTGTGAAAAATCGGTTAAATGTATCATGTGAGGGTATTCCATTAAAAGAAGGGATCGTACGAGAGAAGAAATCAATTTTACAATGACCAAAGTCTTCTATTTCATTCCATGTCTCGGCCCCGCAAATAACGGCAGCTAACGTAATATAAATAATAGTTTCTGCAGAGTGAACCTTATTTCTGTCAAAACGATAATCTTCGATACTTGAAGCAAAAGCAAGCAATGTCATATTTTATGTATTTAAACTATTGATAATAAGGTAAATATACGATTTTTTACTGAGATATCAATGAGTTTAAGTGATTATTTTGAAGATTTATTATCTTTCTTTTCGTAGTTGTAATTACCGTTTTTGGGCTCTTTTTAGTAATGTCAATATGACTTCAAACTGAACTTAAATATTCTGATTAAAGTTTTAACTTAACAAAGTTGTCGTAGCAAAAAGATACATCCAATTTTTAGAGACGGTTATTATTTTTAAAGCAAATTTTATCACATACAATATGTACGATTAATATTAAATATGGCTATTTTAATCTTATTTTAAATTGACGATGTTTTGATACAATAAATTATGAACGTCAGATATGCTATGTTTAATATATTGAATATCTGCATTATATATATACACATTAAGTAATAATCCTTACTCTTTTAGCTCTAAAATAATATGCGTCTGCCCTGTTTCATTCCAGACTTTACTCGTCTTCCAACTGAGGGACAATAGTCACACAGCTGAGGGACCATTGTCACACAGATGGAAGACAATGATCACTCAGATGTGGGACGAAGAATATACTTTAGGTTAATGACTAATCATCGTTATGAAAAGCATTAAATCCTTAAGGGAAAACCTCTGATTCAGGAATGAAAAACGTTTAAAACTTCCGCTTAAGATTAAAGTTGTACTTACGGAGGTGCTCAACGGTCTGATTACAGTCTGTCGAACCATACAAGATAGTATCCTGAAAACACCTCTGAGACGTAAGCGTCTCCGCGATACCGTCTTGTAAGATTTATTAATTGTTATTAGAGTTTAGTCCACTTGTCTGGAAGTAAATCGCGATATATTTGATCGGGAGCGGTTGGACTTATGTATGCCAGTCGGTTTAGTATGTCCGTAAAGTATTCGAAGGAGTTTATATTATGAAGTTTGCAGGAGATGGATAGCGAGTAGAGCAATGCCGTTCTTTTAGCTCCGGCATGACTGCCACAAAAAAGAGAGTTTTTTCTGCTTAAAGATATGCTTCGCATACATCTTTCCACGGCATTGTTATCCAACGCATAGTCCGGACGTACAATGTAATTACACAGTGCATCGTACTCGTTGAGAGTATAATTCACGGCCTTCGAGAGGGGACTCTTGGGAAGGGTGGATGGATTGGATTGTATTTCCAACAGTTTGCTTTTTAGTTCAGCCAGTATGGGTGGGGCGTACTCTTGTCTATGTTCAAGGATTTTGTCGGGCTTCCATTTCGGGTCAATCTTATGCTCCGCCTGATAAAGCCGGTTGATTATGTTGACAATTCCGATGGCTTCTTTATCGTTTGCGAGATCCAGGAACTGACGCTTGCAGTGCTGGAAGCATGCCAGCCGGATTACATCAGGATAGGTATCGGTCTCAAGTATTTTATAGTTGATCAGCCCGTCACTCTGGATGGCTCCTTTGTAATGATTGCCGATATAGTTGGTCAGAACCTCCCGGGATCGAGACCCGTTTTCATAAAAGTACTGGACCAATTTCTTTGTATTGGCCAGCGCAGCCCAGATATACCCTTTGCGTACGCCCTTACCATCCTTGTTTTTCTCTTTGGTAAGGATGGTATGGTAACTTTCATCCATACAAAGATAGTCATCTTCAAGGATCGCTGTATGAAGAACATCATCCAGGCGGTCCATTAATCCGGCAGACTTCTTAATCAGTCCGTGGGCGGTAGCTTTGTTTAATTCAAAGCCATTTTCTGTAAAATACTTGACAATCCGCTCCACAGGCATGGAGTAAACATACCGCAGTTGAAGCATGCCGGCGATAAAGGAGGCATCATAGTTTGAGTTCTGCAGGGGAGATCTGGGGGCTTTACCCGAGTAAACCTTTTCCTGCTGTACGCAATTATATTGTCTGTATATGATTTTCTTAAAAGTAGCCTTGCTGTAGGTATACATGACGGAGTCTACAGATCCGATCACCCTGGCCTTTTCTTTGTCAAAGGCAGGATCATCGGGATATACATGCTCGACAATGGTTTCTAGAGAGAAGTATTCTTTCCGTTTGGCATTGTTGTTTCCGCGGTCTTTGGGCAAAACAGGGGGAGCGGTTTCTGTCGGTTCTTCTTTTGCGGTATCGGGCACAAGCTTTTCCGATTTATTGGAGAGAAGCTTGCTCATTCTCCGGTTTTTCCCCTCAACCTTCTGCATGTCCCCGTTCTTTTGAAGCAGGCTTTTTTCCAGCGAACGGATTGTTTCGGTTAAACTACCAACCTGGACAGAGAGTCTTTCTATTTGTTCAGATTGCCGGACGAGTTGTTCCAAATACATCTTTTCCCTTTGAGCGGAAAGTTTCAGCTGGTCTTCCTGTAGTTCAATAATCCGTTTGCTATTCATGTCATAAAGATACGGACAATACTTCGGATATCAAAGTAAATTACAATAAATAATTTAGCTATGTATTTGGTATACAATATATTAAGCCTTATCTAAAACCTTCTCCTGTACTTTGCCGAACGGACCGAGACGCCCTCCATTATCAAGACAAAGGTCTTCCATTTCATCTCAAACTCATTGTTTGAAGGGTTAAATCGGGGGACTTCAAAGGTGCCCCGTTCCAGCTTTTTCTGATACAAAACAAATCCACCGTCTTCCCAGTGAAGGATCTTAATTAACGACCGGTTCCTGCCAAGGAAGAGAAAAACCTCTCCCGACAAAGGATTCCGTTTCATGTCTGTCTTCACTAACTGGTATAGGGAATAGATGCCTTTGCGCATGTCCACGTAATGCGGACATAGATAATAGCTCATGGATTCTGTAAGTGCAAACATCGGATTATTGGTTAAAATAGGTTTGTATAAATTTATTCAGATCTTCCTGGCTAATCTCTTTAATGGTTATAATTACGCCATCGGGAAAAGTGATGTTGACGCCTTTAAGCACAGGGAAAACATTCCCTGTGAAAACCGGTTTTTCTGATGCTTCCTTTATAAAGGAGAGCGGATAGAGTTGTTGTCCTTCACAAGAGGCTTGCTCAGGAGTGGAGGCAGAAGTATCGGGTAATACGGGACGAGGCTTGAGATCTGCTACTTTGATCGAATGCCTGCTCATCCAATTCTGGATACCTCCGTAGCAGACATGACGTTCTTTGCAATAGTCCCGTAAAGTCATGCTACTTAAAATACAGATTTGCCTGTACTCTTCGATTGCCAATGCATAAAGTTCGGATGCTTTCATTTGTTTCTTTTTTGAAAACAAAGGTAAAGGGGATCAAATGTGTTCACAAGATGGCATCGCGGAGACGCTTACTCTGAGACGCTTTCGCCCCGGAAGTAAGCGTCTCCGCGATACCGTCTTGTAAGATTTATTAATTGTTATTAGAGTTTAGTCCACTTGTCTGGAAGTAAATCGCGATATATTTGATCGGGAGCGGTTGGACTTATGTATGCCAGTCGGTTTAGTATGTCCGTAAAGTATTCGAAGGAGTTTATATTATGAAGTTTGCAGGAGATGGATAGCGAGTAGAGCAATGCCGTTCTTTTAGCTCCGGCATGACTGCCACAAAAAAGAGAGTTTTTTCTGCTTAAAGATATGCTTCGCATACATCTTTCCACGGCATTGTTATCCAACGCATAGTCCGGACGTACAATGTAATTACACAGTGCATCGTACTCGTTGAGAGTATAATTCACGGCCTTCGAGAGGGGACTCTTGGGAAGGGTGGATGGATTGGATTGTATTTCCAACAGTTTGCTTTTTAGTTCAGCCAGTATGGGTGGGGCGTACTCTTGTCTATGTTCAAGGATTTTGTCGGGCTTCCATTTCGGGTCAATCTTATGCTCCGCCTGATAAAGCCGGTTGATTATGTTGACAATTCCGATGGCTTCTTTATCGTTTGCGAGATCCAGGAACTGACGCTTGCAGTGCTGGAAGCATGCCAGCCGGATTACATCAGGATAGGTATCGGTCTCAAGTATTTTATAGTTGATCAGCCCGTCACTCTGGATGGCTCCTTTGTAATGATTGCCGATATAGTTGGTCAGAACCTCCCGGGATCGAGACCCGTTTTCATAAAAGTACTGGACCAATTTCTTTGTATTGGCCAGCGCAGCCCAGATATACCCTTTGCGTACGCCCTTACCATCCTTGTTTTTCTCTTTGGTAAGGATGGTATGGTAACTTTCATCCATACAAAGATAGTCATCTTCAAGGATCGCTGTATGAAGAACATCATCCAGGCGGTCCATTAATCCGGCAGACTTCTTAATCAGTCCGTGGGCGGTAGCTTTGTTTAATTCAAAGCCATTTTCTGTAAAATACTTGACAATCCGCTCCACAGGCATGGAGTAAACATACCGCAGTTGAAGCATGCCGGCGATAAAGGAGGCATCATAGTTTGAGTTCTGCAGGGGAGATCTGGGGGCTTTACCCGAGTAAACCTTTTCCTGCTGTACGCAATTATATTGTCTGTATATGATTTTCTTAAAAGTAGCCTTGCTGTAGGTATACATGACGGAGTCTACAGATCCGATCACCCTGGCCTTTTCTTTGTCAAAGGCAGGATCATCGGGATATACATGCTCGACAATGGTTTCTAGAGAGAAGTATTCTTTCCGTTTGGCATTGTTGTTTCCGCGGTCTTTGGGCAAAACAGGGGGAGCGGTTTCTGTCGGTTCTTCTTTTGCGGTATCGGGCACAAGCTTTTCCGATTTATTGGAGAGAAGCTTGCTCATTCTCCGGTTTTTCCCCTCAACCTTCTGCATGTCCCCGTTCTTTTGAAGCAGGCTTTTTTCCAGCGAACGGATTGTTTCGGTTAAACTACCAACCTGGACAGAGAGTCTTTCTATTTGTTCAGATTGCCGGACGAGTTGTTCCAAATACATCTTTTCCCTTTGAGCGGAAAGTTTCAGCTGGTCTTCCTGTAGTTCAATAATCCGTTTGCTATTCATGTCATAAAGATACGGACAATACTTCGGATATCAAAGTAAATTACAATAAATAATTTAGCTATGTATTTGGTATACAATATATTAAGCCTTATCTAAAACCTTCTCCTGTACTTTGCCGAACGGACCGAGACGCCCTCCATTATCAAGACAAAGGTCTTCCATTTCATCTCAAACTCATTGTTTGAAGGGTTAAATCGGGGGACTTCAAAGGTGCCCCGTTCCAGCTTTTTCTGATACAAAACAAATCCACCGTCTTCCCAGTGAAGGATCTTAATTAACGACCGGTTCCTGCCAAGGAAGAGAAAAACCTCTCCCGACAAAGGATTCCGTTTCATGTCTGTCTTCACTAACTGGTATAGGGAATAGATGCCTTTGCGCATGTCCACGTAATGCGGACATAGATAATAGCTCATGGATTCTGTAAGTGCAAACATCGGATTATTGGTTAAAATAGGTTTGTATAAATTTATTCAGATCTTCCTGGCTAATCTCTTTAATGGTTATAATTACGCCATCGGGAAAAGTGATGTTGACGCCTTTAAGCACAGGGAAAACATTCCCTGTGAAAACCGGTTTTTCTGATGCTTCCTTTATAAAGGAGAGCGGATAGAGTTGTTGTCCTTCACAAGAGGCTTGCTCAGGAGTGGAGGCAGAAGTATCGGGTAATACGGGACGAGGCTTGAGATCTGCTACTTTGATCGAATGCCTGCTCATCCAATTCTGGATACCTCCGTAGCAGACATGACGTTCTTTGCAATAGTCCCGTAAAGTCATGCTACTTAAAATACAGATTTGCCTGTACTCTTCGATTGCCAATGCATAAAGTTCGGATGCTTTCATTTGTTTCTTTTTTGAAAACAAAGGTAAAGGGGATCAAATGTGTTCACAAGATGGCATCGCGGAGACGCTTACCCCGGAATGACAGATGACAGATGAAACAGATCCGTCACACCCCATCTGTCATTTCCAAAAGCCGCTCCCATACGGGGTTTTGAGCAAAATAATGATAGATGACAGAGTGTGCTGTGAAAACATTGCAGGCGGCAATGTTTGTAACTGTGAAAGAGATGAGGGCAGGCCCCTCGTAACCGTCTTACAGGAGATGGTTACAAACCAGTGTATGCTGCTTTGTTTAAGAGACAAGGTGGTGAGCGATACACCAAAAGGCGATATAAATCGTCAGGTAACTGTACAAGAGATGACCGCAAGGGAACTATTGATGAAGCATCGAAAACTGTTCAGACGATGTCAGAACCGGGGCTTTTCTGTCAGACCCGGGATAAATCCGGAAGGAACCTGTTTACGGTCCGGGTGGCATCCGGTGCAAAGATAGCATGACTTGTACAGAGGCTTTTTCACGGAACGCAGGAACCTGCGCCGGGATGTGAAGGGAGAAGTTCAAGCAGAAGCCCTGCAAGAACCAGCGTACCGAGGACCGGAGGCAGGGGCGGACTGTTCCGTAGTAGCGACGAAGTTTCTGTAATGGAAATGGAGCCAAGGGAACAGCTTATTCAAGCGTAGTAAATGTACAACTATTAAAACAGGAGGATGCAAATGAAAGACGCAAAGTCGCATGAGATTTCTAAGTTTTTAATCATGGAGGCCTTCAAACGAGTCAAGGCAAACCATGGAAGTGCGGGTATTGACGGCGTATCGATTGAACAGTTTGAGAAAAATCTCAAAGACAATCTCTACAAAATCTGGAACCGCATGAGTTCGGGAAGCTACTTCCCTCCATCGGTCAAACTGGTAGAAATACCTAAACCCAATGGAGATAAACGTCCGTTAGGTATACCTACGGTAGGAGACAGGATTGCTCAAATGGCGGCAGTGATGATACTGGAGCCACAGATTGAACCCTGTTTTCACGAGGATTCTTATGCCTACCGGCCCAACCGCTCTGCTCACGATGCCATCGCCAAAGCACGCGAGCGGTGCTGGAAGTACAACTGGGTATTGGATATGGACATCAGCAAGTTCTTCGATTCCATTGACCACGAACTGCTGATTAAAGCAGTCAGACTTCATACCGATTGTGTATGGGTGCTGCTTTACATCGAACGGTGGCTCAAAGTTCCCTACGAACTGCAGGATGGAAGTAAAATCGACCGGGACAAAGGGGTCCCGCAAGGGTCCGTAATCGGACCTGTGCTGGCCAATTTGTTCCTGCATTACGCCTTCGACAAGTGGATGAGCAGGTATTATCCGCACATTCCCTTCGAAAGGTATGCAGACGACACCATCTGTCACTGCGCCACCCAATCCCAGGCCGAAGCACTGAAAGTAGCTGTTCAACAACGGTTTGCTCAATGTAAACTGATGTTGAACGATGACAAAACAAAGATTGTGTACTGTAAAGACAGCCGCAGAAAGGGAGAGTTTGATACAATCTCTTTCGATTTCCTTGGCTACACCTTCCGACCCCGGAAGGCAAAAGGCAGAAATGGCATCAACTTTACAGGCTTTCTGCCGGCAATCAGCAACAAGGCCTGCAACCGCATCCGTGAAAAGATGCGCAGCTGGAAAACAAGGAAACAACTGTTTCTATCGCTGGAAACCCTGGCGAAAAGCATCAATCCGGTGCTTCGGGGATGGATTACTTATTATGGTAAATTTTATCCCACCCGACTCAAAATCCTGTTAGATGAAGTAAACAGACATCTGGCCAGATGGGTTACAGCCAAGTTCAAGCGCTTCAAGGGGAAACCCTATCGGGCTTACTACTGGCTGGGAAACATCTCCCGGAAAGAGTCTAAACTCTTTTACCACTGGCAGTGGGGAGTAACTCCAACAGCTAACAAGAAATGGTAATCTTATCAGACTGAATAAGAAGAGCCGTGTGATGGGAGACTGTCACGCACGGTTCTGTGAGAGGCTTGAGCTGAAATGCTCAGGCCTACTCGACTTGTTTTGACAAAAACTCATTCCAATGTGTATATAACAATTGAAAAGTATACCATATTCCAGTTGAAAAGTATACCAGTGCTCATTGTTTGCGAAGATAAAAAAAGTTATCTAAACGCAGGTTAGATTCTTTTATTTTTGATCCATTTTTGAGTTTCTTTCATTCTAAAAGAATCACCGTTCATATTTATTAGATATGCTTTATGGGTTAATCTATCTACCATTGCGGCCGTGAGGATTGGATCTCCGAAGATTTCTTTCCATCGATCGAAAGCCAGATTGGTAGTAATAATTGTTGCTTTTCGTCCAGTCCTTAAGGAAAGGTGATTGAACAAGGCTTCAGCACCATCTTTGTTAAAGGATACATAACCAAACTCATCACATATTACCAGATCGTATTTAATAAACTTCAACTCCAGCTGGTGCAGCGTTCTGGCCGAACGGCATTCCCGGATCTGAGTAAGCAACTGGGGGATGGAAGTAAACAACACATTATATCCCATTTTACAGGCATTAATTCCAAGGCCGATGGCGATATGGGTTTTTCCGGTTCCCGGATTGCCGGCAAGGACTATGTTCTGAGCGTTTTTAATAAATTCAAGAGTCTCTAATTCAGGCAATACAATTTTTACATCATCGGGAAGTTCTTCCCGGTTCAATTCC
Organism: Macellibacteroides fermentans; assembly: GCF_013409575.1. NCBI lineage: Bacteria > Pseudomonadati > Bacteroidota > Bacteroidia > Bacteroidales > Porphyromonadaceae > Macellibacteroides > Macellibacteroides fermentans. The sequence goes on from NZ_JACCCY010000003.1 coordinate 154,663, forward strand.
TGCAGGTATTTATATTGAGGGAATCCGGCACGTTTAACGTGGGCTTTTTTACGATTCTCTTCACGATGTGTGTCTTCACTGTGAAGCAGGGTAAAGAGGAACTGTTCATAGCTCCAGGAGTGGCAAACAGCTTCCTTTATGGTATCTTGCAATGTTTTGCGAATGGAAGGCAGCTTCAGTGTTTTCGACAAGTCTGTTATTTGCTGCCTTAGGTTGGATTCATTTTCTTTCATTATTATACTATTTTAGAGTTGTTGTTCATCATCATAGACCACATGGATAATTGCTTGATGGCAAAATCCTCTATCTCGTCTTTTTGTTCATGCTTGTAAAGCGGAGGTGTTTGATTGAGCCTGTTATATAGCAACGTTGTAATATGTGCTGCTGTAACTGTTTTGATTCCGGACTGTTCGGCATCTTTGCCAGCAAGAGCGATTTCATCGTAAGAGATTGCATGTTCTTTTGCGAAGATAAGCAGGTCAACAAAAGACTTTCCATTATCCGTAAAGTACTTATAATACAGCTCTTTCATTGATTCCGGAGCTTGAGATAAGGCAACAGAACCACTTAAAGCACCCGGTTTTCGCTTAAGTGTCTGTAGATAATGATTGAGATTGAGCGACCAGGTTGAATAATAAGAACGTTCATGTTCCGCCACAGGGGCATTGTTCATATATACCAGTAACTTTTCACTGAATATTTTAACCTCGACCATTCTGCCTACCAACGTGTCGGGTACAGAGTAATGGGAGGTATTCAATGTGATGGTAGACCATTTATCTACTTTGAGTTCTCGCCTTTCAAAACAACCCATTGGTGTTGTATAGGGTAACAGCGAGCGAAGATCTTCCTCCAGTTTTGGCCTGATATCTTCGGATGCGTTTAGCTTCCTGCAGGTCTGGTGCAGATGCTCCGTTGCCTGTTCTATGGTATCAAAAGTGTCTTTTAGGCAGAAGGCTTTGCGGCGCAAAACCTCCACCGTACGTTCCACATGTCCTTTTTCGTTTCCTCGTCTGACATTACAGAACCGGTATTTGAAGCCATAGAATGCCGTCATTCGAAGAAGAGCCTGGGTTGGTTCCTTTTCATTTCCGGCAAAAGAAGCTACGGCTACACGCATATTGTCGTATACAACTTCATGGGGAACACCTTTACATTCTTCAAAATAGTTGGCGTGAGATTCCATAAAGGCCAGCGTGTCTTGCCGGTGAAACAGATCCCCCCAACGGCCATTGCTGCTACATAAAGCAAATGCGGACATGTACAGTTTCTGCCAACGACCCGCTATGCAAAGCTTTACTTCCCCCCAATCGAACTCCGCCTTCTCACCCGGGATATAACCCTGTTTGATAAAGCTTTCCTTTTCTTTTTGACTGCTTTGGTTGCTGATATAACCACATACTGTAGAATAGGATATGTCATAACCTTTTTCCACTAGCAACTCATGTATATCTTGTTTGAACATACGCTGCTTATGACGCCCGGACCGTTTCTTAATTTCGTTTTCCTCCAGACAATGGTCTATAATACGGATGATATTCTCGGTAAGACGTCGTTTGGGACGATTTTCTGTTTTATAAATTGGGGGCGTTAATATATACGCCTCTATCCTGGATTTATCCCCTTCTTGTTCCTTCAGGGCTTTGGTATACTCATCCAGGATACGGTGAACCGTAATGCGGCTAAAACCTAGTCTGCGTGAAATTTCCCTTTCACTCAAACCCTCATAATTTCGTAATCTGATAATTTCTGATTTGTCTTTCATGCTAATCATTTTATCTCTGTGCTGGTTTTTACATCACAAAGAAATTAAACGTTATGGAACAAGTGCTTAATCTTGATTAATTAGGTCAGCACTTGATTCCGTTTCGGCTACGCCTGCACTCCATCAAGTGCTGACATTAGCCTCTATTTTTTTTGATTAGCTGGTATACTTTTCAATTGGAATGGTGGTATACTTTTGAGGTTCTTCGTCAAATTTGGTGCAAAATAACGGTTCTTAAACAACCAGTATAATTGACTTATTGTGTTGATATACAGGCAAATAAATAACAAAAAGCTAGTATAATAGAATTATTTTTATTATCTTTAAAGGTCTGACACTAAAGGATTTAAAGATGATTGACAACACTAGCCAACCCAAAGATAATAACTTTTTTATAAACAAACATTCGCTCCAAGCTATTTTTGGAATCCCAGGTGTTGTATTCTATGATTCCGTTATAAGTGATAATTTGATTCTTCTATCTGCCCGTCTTAAAGACAAGACAGCAAAATGTATCTGTTGCGGTAAAAGGAGTAAAAGTGTCCATTCATCCTATATGCGCAAATTAACAGATCTAGCTGTAGTTGGCAGAGCTGTTAAAATTATACTGAAAGTCAGAAAGTTTAGATGCCGTTACAGTAATTGCACTCAAACAGTTTTCTCTGAGCAACATCTGCCCTTAACGCGGAAACACTCACGACTGACAGATCGCACAAGTCACTTTTTGCAAAAACTGCTCATTGAGGTCTCTTCTCGTAAAGGTGAGTATATAAGTGAGCTCCTATCAATAAAGCAGAGCAGTTCTACCTGTCTTAGAATCGTTAAGTCTATAGAAATGCCCCATTTTCAGGAACTAACTACCATAGGCATAGATGACTGGGCATACAGGAAAGGCAAATCGTATGGTACTATTATTGTAAATGCGATTAATCACCGTCCCGTAGAACTACTAAAGAGTAGAGACAAGGAGGAGGTTGCAGATTGGCTTATAAGACATAACTCCATACTGTATGTAACCAGGGATCGATCAAGCAGCTACTCTAATGCTATAAAGTCTGGGGCATCCAAGGCGTCACAAATAGCAGACAGGTTTCATTTAGTGAAAAATCTGGGAGATCACATAGCACATGAAATACGAATGGAGTATAAAACCATTAAAAATAGTTGGTTGGCTCACAGGAAGAGTCTTTATAAAAGCAAAAAAAAAAACATCTGCTTAAGTAGTGGAGATAACGAAAATACCAGCGATTCACAATATAACAAACACACCAATAGTGTTAACCATAGAAAACAGGAGTTGTTTAACAGGATTCATGAGCTTAAAAACAACAACTACTCTCAAAGAGCAATTGCCAAGGCTTTAAACATTAGCCGTAATACTGTAAGATATTATTTTGAAATGGAAGAGTTGTTGCCACGAGCAACCATCTATTATAATAATTATGGAGATTTTATGGATCTGATTAAGGAGTGTTGTAATCAGGGGTTAAATGTAAGAAATATATTTGTGTCTCTGAAAAAACAGGGATTCAAGGGTAATCAAACATCTTTTTATCAGTGGTTCAACAGGCACTTCCCGGAATATCAGAATAAGAAAAGATTACCAGTAGCATTAAATACCTCTCCGATAGTTTATGAAGAAACTCGATTTAGCGGAATGTCACCCAACAGACTTGCTATACATTTAACAAATAGTGAATGGGGTGTTTCAAAGGAAACAGGCGAGTGTAGCAAGTCTCACATACTGGCAGAGGATATTATTAACTCCTCTATGTTATTAAAAAGCATGAGAGAGGTATACAACACTTTTAGAGAGGTTTTGAACAGTAAAGATGAACTTAGATTAGACCAATGGCTCGAGAAGTATAAGTCGACCCAAATACGGAGGATTAAAAGTTTTATAAATGGCATTATTCATGATTTGGAAGCAGTAAAAAACGCCATTAAATACCCTTGGAGTAATGGAGTTGTGGAGGGTCATGTAAACAGATTAAAAAACAAGAAAAGAGAGATGTATGGCAGGGCTGGATTTGAACTGTTAAGACGAAAGGTCGTGCTTTCCAACTTAGGATAACCTGCACCAAATTTGACGAAGAACCACTTTTGAACTGTTATTTATATCCAATGGAGGTTGTAAGACGATTAAATAAGAAATGAAGCAGATTTATCAGTATTTAATCCACAATATTTGCAATAGATTTGCAATAGATTTGCAATAGATTTGCAATAGAATGTAACGTTAAGAGCAAGAAAAAGGCATAAATCAGACTTAGAATTTTGCTTGAAGACATAAAAAAAGCACCTACAAATTAATGTAAGTGCTTGATTTTCAGTTAGTCGGGGTGAGACGATTCGAACGTCCGACCACGCGCCCCAAAGAATCAAAGAAAGTCGTTGAGTCTATGTTGCATTTATTTGACATTCTGTTAAATACGAAATTTCACCTATTTCAACATTGGAACCTATTTTTATACCTGTCGGCATTGAGTTGAATTTGACTACCAATGTTGCCATTCTCTATCTATACACCTACGAAACAGTAATATCGCAACGAATAAAATTTCACAAATTCTCGGACATGGAAACGCAAAAACAACCGAAGTGTATTTGGATAGGTTCGGGAATAGAGTTATTAACGAGGTTGTTAGAGTAGTATTACTAGTGCATAATTGTGTCACATAATTTTATTTCGCATTCATTTTAAGTTTAATAAACGCTCTCATCATAGGATTTTTAAATGTATAACGAGAACTTCTGCCCTTGCCCAATTTTGTCAATATTTCTGCTCTATTCTTTTTTGTGAGTTCATTAATGCAATAATGCAGATTTGAATTATTAGATGCTTTTTGTGTGATTTTATTATATTCTTTAACAATATCACTGATTGTGAATGAATTGAATTCATCTAATTCTGAATTAGCACAAGCATATAAAATATTCTTCCATTTGCCGTTATTGCTTGATGATAAAATAGCTGCCCTAAAAGTTATTCGTAATTGTTCAGAAGTATTTTCAATACCTTTATTTATGGCAATATTTAAATATGGTTCGGAAAAATAGTTTTTATCATTTTCTATTAATTCTAAGCACCCATATTTGCATAATAAATGAATATAATGCGGAAATCCTGAAGAAAATTCTATTATTTTTTCTTGAATACTCTTATCTATTTTTATATCTAGAAGTTTTAATCCATTGACTATTATCTCTTCACACTCTTCCTTTTTCATTCGCGGCATCTTTACTTGCTTTAGGCATCGTTCCAGTGATTGATGGCTTCCTATTAGATCTTCTACACTTTCCGCTATCCCCACCAATATAACCGTTGTATTAATGTTATTATCGGATAGTGATTTTATTAGATCTGCAAAAAAATATTTGGTATTTAAATCATCTATATTATCAAATTCATCAAATATAAACATCAATTTGTAATCATTTCCAAGGTTATTAAGTATGTCAACAATTTGATTCGTTTTCAAGTCTGTATATGATGAAATTAGGCTTTTCATTGATACCATTTTGCTCTTATTTTGCGCATTAAAGCCTATGCCACTTGTTGTTTGAGAGTACTGTATCTTATCAAATGCATCTTCCCAAAGAGAACGAAATGTATGTCTTCTATCACATGTGATTTTTACCGGATAAATATTAGTGTAAGATTTATACATTATATTTGCTAAGGAAGTTTTTCCCACTCCTCTCTCACCATATAAAATTGCATGCTGTCCTTTCTCATTTATGGCTTCAATAACTTTCATGAGTTGATTCATTCTTCCAAAAAAGAAATCTTTTTCTTGAATTGGCTGTGTCGGGGAAAAAGCCTGATTTAAAATAGCCTTTCTTTGTGCCTTATCCATACTTTAATCTTTTATTGATCTGTAGGGGTTAACTCATTCATTGAAATCATAGGTAATGGGTAATCAGAAAGAGAACTAGAACCTGTCCTTGAAAAGATAATTCCACGCATTGTTCCTATTGCTACATTTATTAAGGTTGGCAAAAAGTCTACTTCTAACGCAAACGATGTGCTACTTTGTACTTTGATAAGCTTTTTTAGTTCCTTAATGTGAAATGTAAAACGGTTTTCCGCCTCTAATATTGGATTGTCTTTTTCTTCATAAATAATGGAAATATTTATGTAAAACAAATCTTCTTCTAATTCATATGATAAAAAGTATTTGACGATTACGTTGTATGGCAATTTATCTTCTTTCAAGCTTTCCTGATTACACTTAAAATCTAAATTATAATAAAATTTACAATCCTGGATCTTCTTTAAACTAATGCTAATTTCTTTAAAATCAGATTTTTTATTTTTCATATTTCAAAAAATTACTAAAATACAATACTTATAGTAGGACTTTCTTTTGAACTCTCAAAATTAGTTGTGCAAGCTAATTTATAGATAGTTGTACTGTCTACTTTTTTTATAGCTATTTTCTTTTCGGAGCCAACAAGCCCAATATGATCTTCGTTTTTGTATATTGATTTTTCAGGAAGAGTCTGCAACTTGATGTTAAAGAATCTTTCATTAGATGATTTATTATACAAACATTCAAAATCACTTATAGCCTGTTTTATTTCTACTAAAGATTTTGTTTTTGTTGGTATGTAAAAAATCTTAGTATCAAGAACAACACTTATTTTTGCAATCGTTTCTATTGTAAAATTATGAGTTCCTTTTAACCACTTGCTAACCTCTGATTCTCTTTTCCCTAAAAGTTGAGCTAGCCGTTTTTGAGAGATGTTATTTTCTTCTAAAACATCTCTAATCCTATCTGAAATATCAAATGACAACGAAACAAATTCCTCTATATCTTTTGGTATTTCCTTCAATCTATTTTCGAGCAAATTTCCTTTTCCGTTCATTTTATATTAAATTTTAGACGTCCATTTATATTTTTATTCACAATTGTAGTAGTGCGATCTTTTAGGGATTGAGTGAGCTTTTCTTGAAGTTTCTTTAATTGTTCAACATATTGAGATAATATAGGACACTCTTGCCATTTTTTCACTTGCTTAACATCTCCATTCCCAATAACTAAAATTGAATCTGAGACGCGAATACAGTAAAGTCTCAATCTATTTCCTTCTATAGGTATAGCACCAATACCATCAGCATATGACCCTTCCGGTCTAAAATAACGCTCTAATGCCCCGTTAGATATTATTTTTTTTATCGCAGCTAATATTATATTTATATCTTTCTCATATGTTGAACCAGGAGGGAATTTTTCTAAAAACTTTTCTATCTCAAGTTTCTCTCCATTCGTTCTAATAGAGTAAATATTGACATTTTCATTTTCTAAATACAGCTCAAGTTCACACTCCACAACTTTACTTTTAAGTGATTTTCCCCGCAAAGATAAAGATGTTTTTTTTAAAAAACAATTATTTCTTGCAATAAGTTCACCTTTGAGTGAATAATCAACATTAAATTATTGCTAAATTGCGAATTTCATGTAGGATTTCGTATCTTTACAACAGAAAACAAGCGGATATATTCAAAAAAGATATATTAATATTGCGTTCACAGCTAATACTTTAGCAGAAAACTGGCATTTTTAAAAGACAAACAAGATGAGATGTACAATGCTCGAATCGTTTTGGCACGGACTTACTTATTTCGTTTGCCGAGTATGCCATTACCTCTGCTACGTATGGGTGAGTTCCCCGTACCATTCTTTTTGTTGGTGCTTTGTGAATGCTCAAAGAACTGATAAAATTGGATCACCGACAAAAGTTGGGTCTAAAATTAAAATGATTTATCTTTGTGTTCCTAAATAAGATTAAATGGATAAGGATCTCAACCAATCATTATTAGAGTTAATATTACCCGAAGGGATACTAGAATACTTTACTATAGTAGGCTTTGATAAAGGGAATAGTGGAAAGTATGTATATGATAAAACTCTGACCATTTATCTGGAAGAGAAAAACCAGATTCCAACGGAATACAAATATTATAAATACAAGGCAAGTGGTTTCATGGAGCCGCGTCTGATAAATGATTATCCCATACGGAATATGTTAGTTACCTTAAGTGTGAAAAGACGTCGATGGGATGTTGAAATAGAAGGGGAAGTTAAAAAGGTAAGCAGGGATTGGAATGTCATTGCACAGGGTACTCGCATGAGCGCAGAGTATGCTGCTTTTTTTAAAAGAAATTAGTCGATACTAACGCCATCAGTTGTCAAAGCCTTGAGACCTACCTGGGGGTTAACGGACGTAACTTTCAGCGACAACATAAAGAAAAGCTAAGTAATTTTCGCTATTGGAGCCAAGGAGCACATGCCGAAAGATACGTTGTTTATCCTAAGAACCTGGGAGCTTACCTGACCATTGATGAGACATCACTCTCGAATGGTGAGCTTTATACCATCATCACCAATAAAGCCAGAAGAGGGAAGAAAGGTTCAATTGTTGGCATATTTGAAGGAACCGAGTCCAATGAGATCATCAAACTTATACATAAGCATTATCCAGAACAACGACGCAAAATAGTCCGTGAAGTGACACTGGATATGGCTGCCAATATGAATCTGATTGTCAAAAAATGCTTTCCAGAGGCTAAACGGGTAACAGATCGTTTTCATGTGCAGAAGCTGGCTTATGAAGCTGTACAGGATATCCGGATTAAGCATCGGTGGGAAACATTGGACGAAGAAAATACCGCTCACAAAGAAGCCAAAGAAAAGGGTATTGAGTATCAACCAGAGGTATTGGCAAATGGAGATACCCGAAAACAATTGCTGGCCAGAAGCCGGTACCTGTTATTTAAACCGGAGGAAAAATGGACCTTATCACAATGGCATAGAGCACATATATTATTTGAACTCTATCCTGATATCAAGAAAGCTTACGAACTATCTTACGGTCTTTGCAAGATCTATAACCGTCAAATATCTCCTAACGTGGCCAGAGCAAAACTTGCAGAATGGTTCAACCAGGTAGAAGAAGTGGGATTTGATGCATTCTCTACAGTGAAAAGAACGTTTGAAAAACATTATAATACCATTGTAAACTACTTTCAATCCAGAAGTACAAATGCAGCTGCTGAATCGTTTAATGCAAAGATAAAAGAGTTCAGAAGACAGTTTAGAGGTGTAACGGACATTAAATTCTTCCTATACAGATTATGCAAAATTTATGCTTAGACCCAGAATTTGGTAGTGATCCCATAAATCGGACTTAGAATTTTGCTTGAAGGCATAAAAAAAGCACCTACAATTTAATGTAAGTGCTTAATTTTCAGTTAGTCGGGGTGAGACGATTCGAACGTCCGACCACGCGCCCCCCAGACGCGTACTCTAACCGGGCTGAGCTACACCCCGAGTAATCTTTACGGGTGCAAAAGTAGTGGTTTTTTATTAAATGCCAAAACTTTCGCGGTAAAAATCGAACGACTCAAGTACTTTTTCTTTTGTTACCGATTGATTGATCTGAACCTCACCTACTTGAGAAAGCAGGGTGAAATTAATAATACCTCCTTCATTTTTCTTATCGTGCGTCATAAGCTCGTACAAAGCCTCGTAATCGTCGCAATTAAAGAAAAACGGGGGATAATATTTCTTCAGATAATATACCACCTGCGATAGGTTTTCCATGGGGAAACCACACTTTTTGTAAGACAGATATAGCTCGCTTACCAAACCGGCGGCAACGGCATGTCCGTGCAATACGGGTCTTCCCTTTCTGAAAGATAAACTTTCGTAAGCGTGACCAACGGTATGTCCCAGATTAAGGGCCTTGCGTATGCCCATCTCTTTAGGATCTTCCTCCACAATCCGCTCCTTTACAGCTACGGATTGAGCTACCATCTGATTCAGCAGGGTATAGTCTACCAGGTCCAGATCAAATGAGAGGATGGCATGATAGGTTTCCATGTTGCTAATTAATGCATGCTTCACCATCTCGGCATAACCCGAAAGCAGGTTGTCCCGGTCTAACGTCTTCAGAAAAGACGAATCGATCAGCACGCACAACGGAGGATAAAAAGAGCCTATCTCATTTTTAAGTCCGTTAAAATTTATACCGGTCTTCCCTCCTACTGCGGCATCCACGGAAGCCATCAGTGTAGTTGGCACATTTACAGAATGTATTCCGCGTTTAAATGTAGCAGCCACAAAACCACCCATATCGGTGATCATGCCGCCTCCCACATTTAACAGCAGCGAGTTTCTGGATGCACCTTCGTTGCAAAGGCGCATCCAGATTGCTGTTACCTGTTCAATATTTTTATTGGTATCTCCGGCCTCTACCGTAATGACCGGCGCTCCCTGCAATTGGGGAACCTCCTTCAGCATCGGCAAACAGAGTTCCAATGTATTGGAATCTGTAAGCACGAATAGTTTGTCATACTTTACCGACTGGAGAAAATTCTGTAACTCCGACTGTAAGTTTTTACATATTATTACGTTCTGAGCCGCCATAGTTCTTAATTTAATCCGGCTGCTTCTACAATGGCATTCACTGCATCAGCCAGTCCGTTAACATCCTTTCCTCCGGCTGTAGCATAGTGAGGCTGACCGCCGCCACCGCCTTTGATGAATTGAGCTCCCGATTTGATCAGCTTGCTTGCATCAAGTCCTTCGGCAACCAACTCGTCGCTTATCATCACCTGAAGCTGGCATTTAGCACCTTCGTCCACACCGGCAACAAACAGGAATTTACCCTTTACCTCGCCACGGATCTGGAATGCCACATCTTTCATTATCTCGGAACTTCCGCCTCCACGGAATACAATCACCTTTACACCTAGTTTTTCAGGGGCTTCATCAATAAGACGTTTTTTAAGTTCAACCGCCTTTTCTTTCAGGAATTCGCTAACCTGTTTCTTAAGTTCGGAACTTTCTTCGATTGTTTTCTTAATAGCCTGTGCCAGGTTCGGAATGTTATTCATCATGCCGCGCAATTCGCGGATTAAATCTTGTTGAGCATACAGGTAGTTTTCGGCTCCCTGGGCAGTAACGGCTTCAATACGACGTACGCCGGCGGCAATGGAGCTTTCGGCTACAATACGAAACGCACCGATCATTCCGGTGGCGGGGATGTGAGTTCCACCACAAAGCTCGACAGAACTTCCGTACTTAACCACACGCACTTCGTCGCCATACTTTTCGCCGAACAATGCCATGGCTCCCATTTCTCTGGCCTGAGCAATCGGCATGGAACGGTGTTCCTCCAACGAGAAGTTGGAACGAATCTTTTCCGACACCAGCTTTTCAACAGTTCGGATCTCTTCGTCGGTCACCTTCTGGAAGTGAGAGAAGTCGAAACGTAATGATTCCGGAGATACATATGAACCCTTCTGTTCAACATGGTCGCCCAACACTTCGCGTAAAGCTTCGTGCAACAGGTGGGTGGCAGAGTGATTACACTCGCACTGGATTCTCTTTTCCGTATTGATTTTAGCGGTGAAGGTTGCCGTAATATCTTTTGGCAATTTAGCTGACAGATGAACCGCCAGGTTGTTTTCGCGCTTTGTATCGATAATATCAAGCTGCTCATCGTCCGAGATAAGCCAGCCTGAATCTCCTACCTGTCCACCCATTTCGGCATAGAAGGGAGTTACATCCAGTACAAGCTGATATAGTTCTTTATTTTTCTGTTTGATTTTACGGTAACGCAAAATCTCGGCATCACATTCAAACTGATCGTAACCAACAAATTTACTGTCGCCTTCCTTCACAATAACCCAGTCGCCAGTTTCGATGGCGGCAGCATTACGTGCACGGTCTTTCTGCTTTTGCATCTCGGCTGTAAATTCGTCGATGTTTACCTCCATCCCGTTTTCGCGAAGAATAAGTTCGGTAAGGTCTAACGGAAAACCAAAGGTATCGTACAGTGTAAAGGCATCCACCCCGCTGATAATGTTCTTGCCGGCAGCTTTAGCCTCGTCAATCTTCTTATCCAGCAAACGAATACCGGTTTCCAGCGTACGCAGGAAGGATTCTTCTTCCTCCTTGATTACTTTTTCGATCAGGGTTTTCTGTGCCTGCAACTCCGGATAAGCATCGCCCATCACCTCGATAAGAGTAGGCAGCAGCTGATACATAAATGCTTCGCGACGGCCCAGGAAAGTATAGCCGTAGCGAACGGCACGACGAAGAATACGACGGATTACATAGCCGGCCTTTGCATTGGATGGCAGCTGACCGTCTGTAATTGAGAAAGCGATGGTACGGATATGGTCGGCAATTACACGCATGGCAATATCTTGCTGGTTGTTTTGGCCGTAAGTAACTCCTGCCATCGAAGCGATATGCTGAATAATGGGCTGGAACACATCGGTATCGTAATTCGAAATTTTACCTTGCAAAGCCATACAAAGACGCTCGAAACCCATACCGGTATCAATTACCTTGGCAGGCAACGATTCCAATGAGCCGTCTGCTTTACGGTTGAACTGCATAAATACAAGGTTCCATATTTCAATTACCTGCGGATGACTTTGATTAACCAGTGTCAATCCGTCTACTTCGGCACGTTCGTGGTCCGGACGGATATCAACGTGTATTTCAGAACAGGGACCGCAAGGACCGGTGTCGCCCATTTCCCAGAAATTATCTTTTTTATTTCCGTTGATGATACGGTCTTTAGGCAGGTACTGTTCCCAATAGCCTGCAGCCTCGTTGTCGCGCTCCAGTCCTTCGGAGGCACTTCCTTCAAATACGGTGGCATACAAACGGTTCGGATCCAGCTTAAGTACCTCAACAAGGTATTCCCATGCCCAGTTGATAGCCTCTTTCTTGAAATAATCGCCAAAAGACCAGTTTCCCAACATCTCGAACATGGTGTGGTGGTACGTATCATGACCTACCTCTTCAAGATCATTATGCTTACCGCTTACGCGAAGACATTTCTGAGAATCCGCGACACGGGGATATTTTATGGGCACATTCCCCAAAATAATATCTTTAAACTGATTCATCCCTGCATTGGTAAACATCAATGTAGGGTCTCCCTTAATTACCATAGGTGCGGAAGGTACAATCTGGTGTTGCTTGGATGCAAAGAACGATTTAAATGATTCCCGGATTTCTTTTGCTGTCAACATAATCAATAATCTGTATTCTAGTGTCGTTAATATTCTGAAAAACAATTTGCAAAAGTACCATAAATTATTATTTTTGCACTTAGTTCACGCAATAAATATTCAATGAAACTATTCAAAAGTCGGAAAACATACTATTTATATAATCCTAATACACTTAATTACGAGCGGGTTTATCCTTCCGCCAAGGATCGCTTTTTTATTGTTCTGCGCCATCTGAGCATTGGTATCGCGATTGGTGTAGGTATATTCTTTATAATGGTATATGCTGTGGAGTCTCCCAGGGAGTCGCTCATGCAAAAGGAGAACAAGCTGCTTCAAACACAATACGAGGTATTATCCCTTCGGCTTAACGAGGCTCTCAGTGTATTGAACGATATTCAGCTTCGGGATGAAAACCTGTACCGCGCAATCTTTCAGACCGAATCGATTCCCGAGTCGGTGCGTAAGGCCGGTTTTGGCGGCACCAACCGCTACGAACATCTGCTTACGCTAAGCAACCCGGATCTGGTGGTTTCCACCACTCAAAAGATGGATATGTTAAGTAAACAGCTTTACATCCAGTCTAATTCGCTGGAAGAACTTATCCATCTGGGTAAAAATCAGGAAGAACGGCTGAAGTGTATCCCTGCCATCCAGCCCATATCCAATAAAGATTTACGGCAGACGGCTTCGGGCTACGGGATGCGTATCGACCCTATCTACCGTACTCCCCGCTTCCATTCGGGGATGGACTTTTCCGCTAAAAAGGGAACGGATGTGTATGCTACCGGAAATGGAGTGGTTACCTTTGCTTCATGGAAACAGGGGTATGGCAATTGCCTGGTTATAAAACACGGATTCGGTTACGAGACGCTTTACGGCCACCTTGATAAGTTTAAAGCCAGAGTAGGCCAGAAGGTTACCCGCGGCGAAGTTATCGGTACGGTTGGAAACACGGGTAAGTCTACCGGTCCGCATTTACATTACGAGGTTATGGTACGTGGTAAATACGACAATCCTGCCAAGTATTACTTTATGGATCTAACACCCGAAGAATACGACAGGATGATTCAGATTGCAGAAAATCATGGTCAGGTAATGGATTAATAAAACAAAAATGGGACTTAAAAAAGATAAGGATGTCAAGATTTATTCTTCTATCAGCGAGGTAGCTCAGCTCTTTGGGGTAAATGAGTCTACACTGCGTTTTTGGGAGAAGGAATTTGATATTATCAATCCCAGAAAGACTGCCAAAGGTACCCGCTTCTATACCAAGGAGGATATTGATGCCGTACGGCTGATCTACCACCTTGTAAAGGAAAGAGGACTCACCCTGGCAGGTGCCAAACAAAAACTGAAAGATAACAAAGATACAGTTATCCGGCAGGAAGATATTGTAAACAGACTTAAAGCCATACGCGAAGAGCTGAACAAATTAAAAGAGGCCTTTGATGCGCTTCAGCCCGGCAACGAATAAGCTGTAACAAAAATTGGAGACAATAAATTAGTACGTAAAGGCGAAAATAAGTACATTCGCATCCTATTTATAAAAAGCGACTAACATGGAAGTATCAGGAAAGATTATTGCTATTCTACCCATTCAAGGAGGAACCAGCAAAAGTGGAAATGAGTGGAAAAAGCAGGATTATATCTTGGAAACACATGATCAATACCCCAAAAAGATATGCTTTAACTTGTGGGGAGAGAAGATCGATCAGTATGCCATTCAATCCGGCGAGGAAGTTACCGTCTCTTTTGATATAGAAAGCAGGGAGTTTAATGGTAAATGGTATACCAATATCAACGGATGGAAAGTAGATCGTGCCGGTGCTGCACAGGCTATGCCTGCAGCCGGATACACCCCGGATAACTTTGCCACGGGTGCCGTACCTACCGCTCCCGACTTTGGACCGGTAAATCCGATTGATGATCTGCCTTTCTAAACAATAGGACATAAAGCGGGCCGGCTCTTTTGAAACAAGAACCGGCCCGTTTTTATTTTATCCTATTAGTCGGCAATCCTGCCTACCGATTTGATATTTTTAATTTTGGCCAGGGTTACACACATCTTCTGAATATCTTCCACATCGTGTACCTTCATTTTAATCTTGCCTTCAAAAACCCCGTCTTTAGCTTCGATTGTCAGCCGCTGGATATTTACCGAAAATTGCTCCGAGATGGTTTTCGTAATGATATTGAGCACACCGATGGAATCTATTCCTTTTACTTCGAGCGTCGCTTCAAAAGAGGCGTTTTTATGACTGCTCCACTCTGTAGAAAGGATCCGTTCGCCAAAGCTGCTTTTCAACCGCATGGCAATAGGGCATGAGCGTTTGTGTACCACAACACTACCATCGTCGTTTACAAACCCGAAGGCATCATCGCCCGGAATCGGTTTGCAGCAATCGGCTATCACATAGTTCCGTTCAAAGGCCTCCTCCCTCAACACATAGGGTTTCGTTTTATCGTATGAAGGCTTCTTGTCTGCCTCGTCGGGCAACTGTTCAGGAGTTTTAACCGGTTTAGGGGTTACGCCCAAAGCCTGCTTTACATATTTGAAAAGAACATTGTCCGTTTTCTCTTTCAACAACTTTTTCACATTGTCGGGCAAGGTTACGTCTCCCTTCTCCACAGCATAAAAGAACTCATCACGTTTGGCAAAACCGAAGTAGACAGACAGCTTTTCTATATTGGCAACAGAAGCTTCCACTTCCGATCGGGTAAGCAGGTTCATTACTTTTGTTTCGCCAGACTTGGCCATCTCTTTACGCGTACGTTTCAATACGGCATCAATCTTGGCACGGGCACGGGCTGTTGTAACAAAGCTGAGCCATTCGGGCTGTGGCTCCTGCGACCGGGAGGTAAGCACCTCTACCTGGTCTCCACTGGTAAGCGGGTGACTCAATGGCACCAGCCGGTGGTTTACCTTGGCTCCGATGCAATGGTAGCCGATGTTGCTGTGTAAGGCGTAGGCAAAATCCAACGCTGTAGCGCCGAGAGGTAATGTTTTGATATCTCCTTTGGGGGTGAAAACAAATATTTCGGACGAGAAAAGATTCAATTTAATGGTATCGAGGAAGTCGAGTGCATTGGGATCCGGACTTTCCAGAATCTCGGTAATGGTCTGCAGCCACTTATCAAGTTCGGTATCTTCTTCCACATTATTCTCTTTGTATTTCCAATGGGCTGCAAATCCTTTTTCGGCTATATCGTCCATTCTGCGGCTTCGTATCTGCACCTCCACCCATTGTCCGTCGGGTCCCATCACGGTTAGGTGTAGGGCCTGATAACCATTTGCTTTAGGTCTGCTTACCCAGTCGCGGATACGGTCCGGACGAATCCGATAGATATCCGTTATAGCCGAATAAATATCCCAACATTGATTCTTCTCGTCGATACCCGGAATGGGGTCAAAAATAATACGTACGGCAAAGATGTCGTATATATCTTCAAACGTCACACCTTTGGATTCCATCTTACACCAAATGGAGTAGACAGACTTTACCCTGTCCCGCATCTCATAGGTAAGCCCCATGGCGCTGAGTTTATTGTTTACAGGTACGGCGAAATGATCATAAAGAGCCCTTCGGGACTCTTCCGTTGCTTTGAGCTTCGCCTTTATAAAGTCGTATTCTTTGGGGTGTTCGTATTTAAAGCTTAGATCTTCTAATTCCGTTTTAATGGAAAAAAGGCCCAACCGGTGAGCCAGGGGCGCGTACAGATAGAGTGTTTCGCCGGCAATCTTAAATTGTTTGGCTGGCAACATCGAACCGAGCGTTCTCATATTATGCAGGCGGTCTGCAATCTTGATCAGGATAACACGGATATCGTCACTCATGGTAAGCAGCAGCTTTCTGAAGTTCTCGGCTTGTGCCGATGCCTTCTCTCCAAAGATTCCTCCGGATATCTTGGTGAGTCCGTCCACGATCTGGGCTATTTTCTCGCCAAACATATCGTGGATGTCGTCTACGGTATATTCGGTATCTTCCACCACATCGTGAAGCAGCGCAGAACAAATGGAAGTGGAACCCAATCCCATTTCCCTGCAAACAATACGTGCTACCGCTAAAGGATGAAGGATGTAGGGTTCACCGGAACGTCTTTTCACTCCATTGTGCGCCTGATTGGCAAAATTGAATGCTTTTGTGATACGCTCAACTTTCCTCCTGTGATTGGAATTAAGATAGTCATTCAGAAGGTTAGAAAATTCCTCCTGAATAAGCTGTTCATCTGCTGATAATATATCGTTTGCTTCACTCATATCCACTACCTCCTTTTAATATACTATAGGTACAAATATACAAATATTTGCAAGAAAGTAGCAGTGCTGAGTAAAATAGTTTACACAACAGGGATTTTAAGAACTTGTCCCGGACGGATATCCGAATTAGGCAACCCATTCGTTTCCTGAATTACCTGAGCAGTTACACCCGGGTACTTTTTCGAAATGGTATATAACGAATCTCCCGATTTAACCTTATAGGATATATAATCGCCTGATGCAGCAACCTGTGTTTTTGCGGCGGTCGACTTGGAGGCAGGTTCGGAAGCTGGTTTTTCCGAAGAGGCGGACGGCTTATCGGCAAGGCGTACTCCGCCGTTATCAATATAAAGAACAAGGCGTCTGCCGCTTACCACTTTGGAGGATTTTAACTTGTTCCACTTACGTACATCCCTCGAGGCTACACCATACAGGTTTGAAATCGTATACAGGTTCTCGCCCTTCTTTACTACGTGTGTGATCCGCTCTTTCGTATCCGATTTAGAATCGTTGCCGGAAGCATCCGGGATGAGATTTGCTAAAAACTCTTCGGCCTTGTACTTACGGATGGAGTCTTCCATTGTAACAAATGCATAGGCATGAGCTGCTGTAAGTTTTAAGACAGAAGGAGTTGAGCTACCCGGTATGATATCTCTTTTGTATTGGGGATTGAGCGCTTTAAGTTGTCCGATATCTGCACCCAACACATCCGACACCTGTTGCAGATGAATCGTGTTATTTACCATAACCGTATCGGTTGCCAGCGGCAGCGATGTTTCTATCGCACACAAATTATGGTCGCACGAATAGTTCATGATATAGTTGGCCGCAATAAACAAGGGAACATACGAGCGTGTCTCTTTAGGCAGATAGGGGAAAATCGCCCAGAAGTCGCGTTTGCCGCCCGAACGGCGAATGGCTTTATTTACATTACCCGGACCACAATTATAAGAGGCAATCACCAAATTCCAGTCACCGTAAATAGCATACATATCTTTAAAGTAGCGACAGGCGGCATCCGTTGCCTTAACCGGATCACGGCGTTCGTCTACCAGGCTGTTAATCTCCAAGCCGTAGCTCTTTCCTGTAGGAAGCATGAACTGCCATAATCCGCAGGCACCCACTCTTGAAAGTGCTACAGGATTTAAGGCCGATTCTACCACCGCCAGATACTTAAGTTCCAACGGCAATCCGTAGGCATCCAGTTTTTGTTCGATCAGCGGAAAATAAAAGTCGGCCATTCCCAACATGTATCGTACCAACCCTCTGCGTCTGCCGGCATAAAGTTCGATACAATTCCGCACCACCGGATTGTACGTCATCGGTATAATGCGAGGCAGGCGTTTCAGCCGGTCTACATAAACCGAGTCGGCAAATGAAACATTGAATTCGGAATCCTCACAGAAATCATCTTTCTTTGTAAAATACTGAATATGCCACGTGTTGAGCAGACTGTCTACGTTCGCATCCAGACTCTCGGGTATCAAACCAACTTCTTCCGATAATGAATCTGTCGGCATCGTTTCGTACGTATTAGTCTCTTTCTGAGCAAAGGCGACAGAAAGAGACAGGCATATTCCTGACAGTGCAAGCAGATATCGTCTCATATAGTATTAAAATTTTATGCTGCAGTTCAGACCATAGGTCCTCGAACTATAACTAGTTGGCTGCGTCATCACCGGTTCTACACGAAGAGACAAATCCGGTGAAATATCAAAATCAAACAACTGGGCATCTACATAGGCATCAATCATCGTAATGAAATAGACTCCAACAGTGATGATTACACTTAAATCGCGGTACCGGCGGTAATAGTCTTTACTCCGTTTAAGCTGATCTTTGAAGTTGGCATCATTCAGGTAATCATCGGGGTTTGCATTAGCCGGAAGAAAATCGATCCAACTGTTGTTCTCGAGAGGCTTTTCACTCATGATCCCTTTATAAGCCTCCAGATAATCCTGGTAATTACGATTATTCCAGGTTATTGCATATGCACATCCCATAAACGCACCGTAAACCAACGGAAGCTTCCAATACTTACGGTTGTATATTTGTCCCAATCCGGGAAATATCGCCGAATATAAAACTGCCTTTGTGGGATCTGGCTTAAAGGCCGGAAGTTCGGGCAAAGGCAAAGGTAAGGAATCTGCAGAAGCCAACACGGCTGCCACCGCCGAGTCCGGAACCACAACCTGTGCCTCTGTAGAATCCGTTCGTACCGTCTGAGCAAAACAATGCCCCGGCAACCACGTAAGCAGCAACAGACCTATACCTACACAAAATCGGACTACATACTGAATCATAGGCATTTTATCGTTTCAACTTATCTAAAAGCATGATCAGCTTTTCAAGTTCATCTTCTGAAGCAAAAGGAATGGTAATTTTCCCTTTACCTTTTTCGTTGCACGAAAGATTGACGCGGGTGTTGAAAAAGCGCGACAGATGATCCTTCAACAGATTATACTCCTCGGGTAGCAACTTCTTTTTAGGCTGTTCATCCTTTGCTTCGGGAACTGCTGCTTCGGCGGCATTGCGCACAAGCTCTTCCACCTGGCGGACAGACAATCCATCCTGCAATATCTGTTCGTACAAAGCCAGCTGAATTTCGGGATCCTGTACAGAGATCAGAGCTCTGGCATGTCCCATATCTATCTTCTTATCCTTGAGTCCCACCTGTATTTCGGCAGGCAGTTTAAGCAGACGAAGGTAGTTTGCGATTGTTGTTCGTTTCTTTCCAACCCGTTCACTCAGTTTCTCCTGGGTAAGTTCGTAATTATCAATTAGCTTTTGATAGGCCAAAGCGATTTCTATGGCATTCAGGTCTTCGCGCTGAATGTTCTCTATCAGGGCCATCTCCACCACATGCTCGTCGGCGGCTGTTTTAATATAAGCGGGTATCTCTTCCAATCCGGCTTTAAGGGAGGCTCTGTAACGGCGCTCACCCGATATGATCATATATCTGTCCGGACCAATTTCTTTCAGGGTGATCGGCTGGATAACACCCAATGAGCGTATAGACGTAGCTAATTCTTCCAATGCCTCTTCTTCAAACATGGAACGTGGCTGGTCCGGATTAGGCTGAATTTTTGATAAAGATATTTCACTGATAGAGGATGATCCTCCCGTTTTCAGGTCTTCCATCGTTATTAAAGCATCCAGTCCGCGTCCGAGTGCCGATCTCTTTATTGCTGCCATATATACTTTTATCTTCTTTTATTTGTTCTTATCTATCAGCTCGCGTGCAAGCTGCATATGATTAACTGCACCTCTGGATTCTGCATCGTACAACAATGCCGGAATTCCGTAACTGGGTGCCTCGCTGAGTTTGATGTTACGCTGTATCACCGTAGTGAAAACCAGTTCCCTGAAGTGGCGTTTTACCTCTTCATAGATCTGATTGGCCAGACGAAGTCTCGAATCGTACATGGTAAGAAGGAATCCTTCTATCTCAAGCTGAGGATTAAGCTTCGACTTTATGATTTTAATGGTATTAAGCAATTTGCTGATTCCTTCCAACGCAAAATATTCGCATTGTACGGGGATAATAACAGAGTCTGCTGCCGTAAGGGCATTAACTGTTATTAAGCCGAGTGACGGAGAGCAGTCTATAAGAATAAAATCATACAGCTCTTTTAATGGGAGCAAAAGCTGCTTGAGAATCTTTTCACGCTGATCCAGGTTCAGCATCTCAATCTCCGCTCCTACCAAATCAATATGCGATGGAATTATATCTAAACCTTCAACCTGCGTTTTCGAAATTGCACTCCGCGCATCTACTCCATTCACAATACACTCATAAATGGAAACTTCGACACTGCGGATATCAATTCCCAATCCGGACGACGCATTGGCCTGAGGGTCTGCATCTACAACAAGCACCTTTTTTTCAAGAGCAGCCAGCGATGCAGCCAGATTAATGGTCGTTGTGGTCTTACCCACTCCTCCCTTCTGATTTGCTAAAGCGATAATTTTTCCCATAATTTCACGTTTAATTCGGTAGCAAAACTAAACATAAATCACTAATCCAAATCCTGTTAAGGCAAAACAATCACTGGTTTGTTGATAAGTTGCCCGAACTGTTGATAACTTGCAAATATAAACAGAATAAATTAAATATCTGAACGAACACTTGAAGCCGGCTCCTTTTTTAGATTACTTTATAATATAATCCTTATTTCGGGGTGGACAGAGATTCGAACATATATCGTGCTGCCCGGTGTGATGCGCCCGGACTTCCGAGCCTGCTTATCACCTCGTCGTAACCTTCCAGCATCGTGTTTCTGTAGGCTTCGACCCGGATAATTTTATTCAGTTCTTCGCGGATTGCCTGGCAGGAGAAGGAATCGGCAAACAATTCCTGTACAACTGTTTTATCAGCAATCAGATTGACCAGCGAAATGTATTTGATATGAAAGAAGTGAGTAAACACAAATCTGACCAGCTTTTTAACGGGTGTTTTATAGCAAACCACCTGAGGAACCCTGAAAAGGGCTGTCTCGAGCGTTGCAGTTCCCGAAGTAACCAAGGCCGCCTTACTTTGCTGCAGCAGCCGGTACGTCTGATCAAAGACTATGCTTGCTTTATGATTTCCAATATATTCTTTATAATATCCGGGGTCTATACCCGGGGCTCCGGCAATTACGTATTGAAATTCCGTGAATCCCGAAACGGCATCCAACATAGTGGGCAGGTTGTCTTTTATCTCCTGTCGCCTGCTTCCTGCCAGAAGAGCGATTACCGGTTTATCCGATAATTGGTTTTCCTGTATAAACTGGGCAAATGTTTCGTTGGCACAAGTCCGGTTCGCCACAGAGTCGACCGACGGATTACCAACATATGTCACCTTATAATTCAGCTTCCGAAAGAAATCCGGTTCAAAAGGCAGAATACAGAACATCTTGTCTACATACTTTTTAAAGGACTTGATCCGGTATTGTTTCCAGGCCCATATTTTAGGTGAGATGTAGTAATACACAGGAATGTTCAGAACCGTCTTCACAAACTTGGCTATTTTAAGATTGAATCCCGGATAGTCAATCAATATTACTACATCCGGGTTATAAAGCTTAATATCCTCCTCGCAGGTTTTCATATTCCTCAGAATGGTCTTCAGGTTCAGCAGTACGGGTATAAAGCCCATAAATGCCATGTCCCTGTAATGTTTAACAAGAACTCCCCCCTTGGCCGACATAAGGTCTCCTCCAAAGAAACGGAACTCCGCATGCGGATCTTCCTTCTTTAGTCCGTCCATCAGATTCGATGCGTGCAAATCTCCGGAGGCTTCACCTGCAATCAGATAATATTTCATTGCTCTTCAATCTCCCATTGCTTAAAACGATTCAGGTAAGCATAGTCGGTCACGTCTATCTTGCAGGGGACCAACGAGGCATATCCTGCCTCCAATGCAACGGTGTCGCTATCGTCCTGCACAGGGTGATGATTCTGAAATTCGCCTGTAAGCCAGTAAACCTCTTTACCAGCCGGACTCTTCATCCGTAAAAACTCTTTCACCCAGCGGCCATCGGCCTGTTTACAGACTTTCATCCCTTTTACTCTTGGAATATTAGGTACATTCAGGTTCAAATAGGTTCCTTTTGGCAGTCCCTCCTTCAAAACCGTACGGGCCAGCTTACGGGCCAGACGGCAGCTTTCGGTAAAATCTGCATCGGGATGTGTATCGGTCAGGGAAACTCCGATGGAGGGTATATTAAAGATACATCCTTCAATTGCGGCCCCCATGGTACCCGAATAATGAACACAGATTGCCATATTGGTTCCATGATTTATACCAGAGACCAACAGGTCGGGTTTCCGATCCAAGACTTCGTTCACTGCCAGCTTTACACAGTCTACCGGAGTGCCCGAACAACAGTATTGTGTGAGGCCTTCCTCTTTTTTTACAAGGGTGTAGTGAATAGGAGCCACAGAAGTAATGGCACTGGACATGCCGGAACGGGGTCCGTCCGGAGCAAACACTACAATATCACCTACTGCCCGAAGACAAAATATCAATTCTTTAATTCCTTTTGCCTGAATACCATCGTCGTTCGTGATCAGGATCAAAGGTCTGTCATTCATCATACTTTTATACCTTTCAATTTCGTTGTAAAGGTACAAATTATTTGAGTTCCCTACAAAACAGGAAATCTTTAACATCTTTTTCAATTATTGTTTGCAGCATTTCCGGGCGTCATGCATCTTTATTAGTGTAAATCATAAAGTAACAATATAAAATTGAATTCTATGAAAGCATTTAAAGTATTTGTAATTCTTACCGGTCTGATTTTAACCCCTCTGGTATTTAATTCATGCTTAAGTGACGATGATGATTATTCTTTAGGTAAATTTTGGATATCCATCGCGACTGTCGAGCCGCTTGACAACAATACGTATTCGTTGATCCTGGATGATGGAACGAAGCTTTGGCCTGCTGCTACCAATTATCCGGGTTACGATCCGAAAAATGATCAGCGCGCTCTGGTAAATTACACAATCTTATCGGATTCGATTCAGGGATACGATCATTTTATCAAGGTAAACAGTATCCAAAATATCCTGACTAAACCTATCGCCACGTTAACAGCAGAAAATGATTCTGTTTATGGAAATGATCCGGTTAAAATTATTGACATGTGGGTAGGCGGTGGTTACCTGAATGTACAGTTCGGGTTCAATTACGGTGGGTCAAAGGCACACTTTATCAACCTGGTGCAGGATACAACACAGACATCGACTCCCAAAGTATTGGAGTTCAGACACAATGCCTATAACGACCAGCCCGTTGCCGGTAAAGAAGGTCTTGTAGCCTTTAACCTGAGCAAGTTGGTTGAAGCAGGTAAAGATTCAGTAAATTTCAAAGTCAAGGTTAAGACCTTTGACGGTGAAAAGACGTACGACATGAGTTATAACTGGAAAAGCAAAGAGGTGGAAGCTTCTAAAAAGATTTCGGTAAATTCATTCGGGAATATCAGATAAAACCCTTCCTACATAACTTTTATTTTATCATTTAGTTCAGCAAAAGAGAGACACCGTGAGGGTGCCTCTCTTTTTTTGTAAGAATATTATTTGGTATATGTCATCAACCGGTCCATCATCGTAAAGAAGATAAAGAAACTCACGATCGATAAAATAGACAGTACGTAGGGGAACGACTCCCTGATCTGAAAATAAAGAGTACCCAGATCATTTTTATGCGTGATAAGCAAAAGCAAGCCTACAAGGATCAACAATAAACATCCGATGCCTAAAGCGATTATACCTCCTTGCGAATAGCCCTCATCTACAATTACCGGACGCTTTAAGGGAGCCTCTTTTTGAATCAAATCCATGATTTTAAGATCCATCCCTTTGGGTGGAGTCTCGCGGCAATCCTTTAATAAAGCCCGCGTAAGGTTATCTGCTTTTTGATTTATAGAGTTCATATCATATTTACCATTTCATGTTTAGCTATTTTCTGCAAAGATTCATAAAAATGTTTCCGTCCACGGAACAATTTTACTTTAATATTAGAAGTTGTGAGTTCCGTAATCTGACGGATCTCATCAATAGAGCACTCTTCCAGATAGTACAAAGATAATAAAAGGGCTTCATCCTTTGGCATCTTTTTCAAAACTTTGGTAATAATCTCCTTCCGATCCTCGCGTTGCAGTATCTCCGTTGCACTGTCTATATCATCGTCGGTCAGATCGGCTGGTGTTGCCTCATCATAGCTGGAAAACAGGCGCTGTTGCCTTAATGCCGATAAGGAGGTGTGATACACAATCCGATAAAACCAGGTTGAGAATTTACTTCCGAACTGGAAGGTTGGGAGCGCCCTATACATCTTCACATAGGAATCTTGTACGGCCTCCTCCGCCTCTTCGCGGTTCTCCAGAATACGGAATGCGATGCTAAAGGCCATTTGCTGATACTTTGTGACGAGGCAGGAGAAACTTTGTGTATCTCCTGCCAGGATGTTTTCAATCCACCTTTGT
The DNA here is from genome assembly GCF_013409575.1 of Macellibacteroides fermentans. Lineage (NCBI taxonomy): Bacteria > Pseudomonadati > Bacteroidota > Bacteroidia > Bacteroidales > Porphyromonadaceae > Macellibacteroides > Macellibacteroides fermentans. The sequence goes on from NZ_JACCCY010000003.1 coordinate 179,703, forward strand.
TCGTCCATGCAGTCTTGCCTGTTTGATTTTATGAATTACTGTTTTCTTAGATTTCCGGATTATTATCCTGTTTCTGCATACTCCGTATCATAAAGAAGTAGGCTAAAAAGGCAATTCCTCCGAACAAAATAGTCATAATCGCAATCATAAAATCGCCGGCAAAGCTATCACGCAGCCACGTTTCGCTGATTCCTAAACCAATCATAGCTCCCACTGCAAGTCCAACCAAAAGCAATCCGTTACGTAAAGCGGTATATTTGTTTGTCCGCTTTTCGGGTTCCTGCAAAATCATTCCTTTTTCAATCATTGCCAGTTTTTCCTGGTGTTTAGTCTGTACGCTTTTATACACAATAATTGAAATTACTAAAATTGGCAATCCAATCGTACAAATAATTGCCACAATGGGGATTAATAAACCTGACATACTGTTGTTATTTTAATTAATTATTCTTGTTACATATATGACAACGGGAGTGGATTTTCGGTTACAAAAAACAGATACAAAAAAAGAATATTTTTTAAAGTAGCATACAAAGTGGTATATAGTAAGCTTACATCCTCCTTATACTATGTTTAAAATATATATCCTTACAAGCTTCGCCCCATGGGCGCGTTTCAACAGCTCCATGGGCCCGTTAAAACGTCTCCATGGAGCCGATTGACAAATATAGTATTCTTTGAGCTTAAAGATAGTCTTCTTTTGATTAAGGTATAGCTTTTATCCGTTAAAAACAAAAAGGATGCCTAAACCAATGGTTTAAGACATCCTTTAAGATATGCTGAAAGAAAGCGGGTTATCCCCGTACGATCTCTTCCTTATCTTTATCCCAATACATAGTACGGCCTTCCAGAAATGCACGTGTACCCATATGGGCTGTAATAGCTTCCTCGAATGCCTGATCAATGTTGCAACTCGGTGTTTTTCCCTGACGGATACACTCCAGCCATTCGCGGATATGAAGGAACGTTGTATCGTACCGTTTACCGTTCACATAGGTATACAACAAACCTCTCTGGGCAAAATAGAGTTCGGTTGCCGATGTAATCGTATCCGAGTTATCTTGTCCGGGTATGTAGTTATAGAATGGTTGGTCGGGCACAATAATACCTTTCTCAATTTTCTCTGCATAGCGTGTAGACCGGGCATCCACTTTCAATGTAAGTGTATTGGAGATTTCCATTGATGCATCGTGTCCCATAATCACCTTACCTCTGTTACGGCTGTTTGCCAGCGTAGCGCTATAAAGCATGGTGAAGTTCTTTTCGGGGAACTCGAATGTAGTATGTAATACATCCGGTACGGTGCGTCCGTCTTTAAAGAAATAAACGCCTCCCGATGAGGTTGCCGAATGCGGAATTCCAACTTCCATAATCTGGTTGATGGCATCGTACTCGTGAGTAAGCAAGTCGCCGCTCAATCCTGTACTGTAATCCCACCAGCAGCGCCAGCGGAAGAAACGTTCCAGACTGAACTTCGAACGATCGTCCGGACCCATATATTTCTCAAGCTTGTTGGATAGCATGTAGTCGCGGTATTCCTTGATACGCTCCGGATCTCCCTCAAACTGTTTCCAGTCGATTGTCTCGGGCGACGAGCCTTCAATAATATCGTACACCCAGGCTCCATTGGGATCGTTACGGTTTGTACATACCTCAATCAGATTAACAGGTCCGATCAGGCCTTTGCTGATAATCTCTTTAGCCTTTTGATAGCTGTCGGTCTGACGGCCCTGATGTCCAAGCTGAAAAACTATACCGGTTTCCTTGATCACTTCGCGTACCATATATGTTTCAGGTACGGTCCACGACAATGGTTTTTCAACATACACATGCTTTCCGGCTTTAGCTGCAGCCATCGCCATTGTGCTATGCCAATGGTCGGGTGTTGCTATGATTACAGCATCGATATCGTCTGCCGCCAACAATTCCTGGTAAGTGCGGTAACGTTTGGGAGCAGGACCAAATTTCCCGTTACTACCCTCACGGTGTATATTCGCACTGGCCTGTACTGCAGCCTCGGCATAAACATCAAATATATCACAAACCCCATTTACAACAACATTCAGATCATCTTGTTCCAGATATTGCTGATAGCGGTTATCCTTTTTATCCTTCTTATTTGCTTCAATCAAGGTATCAATCCACGATGGTTCTGCAAAACCTGCAGCTCTCATCAATTGCTTTCCACGGATACCAAAACCGATTAGACCTAAACGGATCTGTTTTCCGTTTGGCTGAGCCTCCAACATGGTTGGCCCCTCTTTGCTAAGTTGAAAAACATCAGACATATCTCTGCGTGTTCTTTCAAACTTTTGTCTTTGATATACTCCATACGCCATTGCTCCTAACAAAGGAACTGTAGCTAATGCTTTCAAAGCATCTCTACGGCCGGATGATTCTGGCAGATTATTCTCCGGAGTTTTCTTTACATCTTCTTGTGCCATCTCATCAAATCAATTTAAGTTTCAAAATGCTTTTAGGCATAGCCTTTACAAGCAAGCGATCTATTCCTATTATTTTGGAAGTAGGGAATACAAGCAACACCACCAGGGCTGCCAACTCCACCAGATTCTTATCTATCCAGAGATAAGTTCCTTCAAACGGCATAATATAGCCGGCACCAATAAAAGATGGATGAGAAAGGTAATAGATTCCTAAAAAAGTTATTCCACCAATGGCGGATAATTTAGAAAGACAGCCTGTTAGTAAACCCAGACCCACTAAAAACAATCCCCACTCATTACAGAGGTTTACCAAATTCATCGTGGCTGGATCTTGTGTCAGTCCAATGAAAAATGAGGAAGCGGGACCTTTTGAATCCAACAGATAGGCCATTGATGTCCATTTTGGATTCATTATTTTTACAAGTCCCTCGTACATGAAATGCCATCCGATAAACAGCCTTAACACCACAAGCCAAGTTATTTGAGCTTTTGTGTACACACAACAGTTTTCCGAGTTCTTCATTTGTATTATTATAAATGATTTAAATTATTTCAGACCGTCGATATAGAAAACAAAGAATACCCGAAGTGAGTCTTCTCTCTCCGGGTATTACTTATTAATAATATCAAGTTCTGTTTGACAAAATAAAATTAATCTAAAAGTTTAATTTTAATATTGCGGAACCAAACATCGTCACCATGATCCTGAAGACCGATAAAGCCTTCTTTGTTTTCGCCACCGCAGTTCAGCAACAATTCGTAAGCCAAAGGCCATTTGTCTTTGCTGAATTTGCTTGCGTCAAGAAGTTCTTTCCATTGTTGTGTCCACAAGTGGTATTCAACAACTGGCTCGTCGTTTTGGTAGTGAACAACTGTTCCTTTGTAGCACATAATCTTAACCTTGTTCCATTGTCCGAAAGGTTTAGAATTTTGTGGTTTTGCAGGAATCATGTCATACAATGAAGAAGACTGACGGTTACCATCTTTACCCATTTTGGCATCCGGATGATTTTCGTTATCCAATACCTGGCACTCAGGTGCAGAGATATAAGCGGGTTGTCCTTCCACTTCCTGAATCAAATAGAAAATACCAGAGTTTGCACCCTTTGCAACCTTCCATTCCAATTCCAATTCAAAGTTCTTGAATTTGTGAGCAAATACAAGATCTCCTCCATCTTTAGCACCAGCTTCGCCGGCACCAGAACCTTTGATGTGAATAGCCTTATCATTCACTTCCCATGCTGTAGGAACGTCTTCGCGGTTATAACCTCTCCAACCGTTCATAGTCTTTCCGTCAAACAAAGTGATCCATCCGTCGGCATCCTTTGGGAATGTAGACAAGTCTACTGTAGGCAGATCCATTAATTTGTACTCAGGAGTAGCAGCAACAGCAGTTGAATCAACGGCAGGAGCCTCTTCGGCTTTTTTATTTCCACCTGCACAAGATGCAAAACATCCCATTAAAATTGCAGCACTTGCTAATAATACTACTTTTTTCATTTTATTATTTTAATTAAAATTATCTAGGCATGTCAACTAATTTCCATCCGTCGCGATAGTTGTGCTTGATTAATTCTTCAGCAAACTTCTTCGCATTGATAGGATCGGTCATTGTTTTGTTAAATGTTGGGTGACCATCATGAATCTTGAATCCATCACGGATAACAATCTTCAATGTTTCGTCGTCGCTAATATTGGTGAAACGCATATTAGGACCATCCCACAACAATTCTTTGTTCAAAGCCTGCAAACGTACAGCTAATACTCCCATTACAACCATTTCGTTGAAAGGACCTGCTTCTGCAAAGTTTGATGCAGTAGGAACACGGTTAGCTGCACTTTCTTTTGCTGCACGGATCCAGTCTTGTTCGTGAGCATTCTTTGGTACACGACGGCATACCTTAGGAGCATCCGGCTTACGACCAGACAACAACCATGGGTTAACACCATAACAACCGCAAATCAATGTATCTTTTGTTCCGTGGAAAATAACAGCACCACCCTGGTCGTTCATTTCTCTTCCGGCAGGATATCCGGCAGGCAGATCTGGTTTCAAACCGCCATCGTACCAATGTACTTCAACCTCAGGCATACCTACTTTTGGCATATTGTCGCGAGCAGGGAAAGTCAATTTCACATGCTGAGCCTGTGGTGCACAGTCGCGTAACAACAAAGTAGATGAACCTTGAACCTTGGTAGGATAACCCAATTTCAAAGATTTAAATACCGGGTGAAGGATATGACAAGCCATATCGCCTAGAGCTCCTGTACCGTAAGCCCACCATCCGCGCCAGTTCCATGGGTGATAGATGTTGTTGAACGGACGAACTTCAGCAGGACCAGAGAATAAATCCCAATTCAATGTTGAAGGAATCTTGTCTGCTTTTTCGGGAGTCATCAAACCTTGTGGCCAGATAGGACGGTCTGTAAAGGCTTCAACCTTTGTAATTTCACCAATCTCACCATTCCAAATCCATTCGCAGGTAAGGTTAACGCCTTCGCCAGAAGAACCCTGGTTACCCATCTGAGTAGCTACCTGATACTTATCGGCAAGCTTAGTCAGCAAACGAGACTCATAAACAGAGTGTGTAAGCGGTTTTTGGCAATACACGTGTTTTCCCATTGAAATAGCATCGGCCGAAATGATAGCGTGCGTATGGTCGGCAGTAGCAACCATAACACCGTCGATAGACTTACCCATTTCGTCGTACATTTTGCGGTAATCCCAGTATTTCTTGGCCTGAGGATACTTGTCAAAAGTACCTTTCGCATACTTCCAGTCTACGTCACAAAGAGCTACGATGTTCTCTGTTTCCATATTACGTAGATTAGCTGCACCCATACCTCCGATACCGATACCTGCAATATTCAATTTATCTGTTGGAGCTGTATGTCCGTGGCTCTTACCAAGGACAGTGTTCGGAACAATGGTCAACGCAGCTGCTGCTGCCGTTCCTTTTTGAAGAAATGATCTTCTTGTGATGTTCGACATAGTAACAATTTTTTTATAGATTAGCACTTAAATGATAAATAAGTTGTGATTTTCCTTTCTACACTGATCAAATAATGGCAAATGTAGCCAATACTGTAATATTTGCAGCACCCCTTAGCGTATTTCTTGGCATAAATAATCTTTTTTAACACTCTATGTAAATAAAAAATAAAATATTGTAAATAAATACTATAATTGAACTGGGAAATATGCATCTGATGTTTTATATTTGTCAGGATGATAACATTCTGTAATTATTATTGTTATTTAGATTACAACATTAGATATCATGAAAAAAAAACCTGTAATAATAAGAATTTATCAATTCTATATGGATGGGTTCCGGCAAATGACGCTAGGAAAAACCTTATGGCTTATCATCCTTATCAAGCTTTTCATCATGTTTTTCGTTTTAAAACTATTTTTTTTTCCGAGTTATCTTGGAAAATATAAAACTGCCGATGAAAAGGGAGAACACGTTTCAACAGAATTAATTGATCGCGCTATAAACAATTAAAAACTATTTCGTATGATAGAAAGTATCGACTCTTCACTAATTGACTGGTCAAGGGCTCAATTTGCTCTTACTGCCATGTACCACTGGCTGTTTGTTCCATTAACGTTGGGATTAGGTGTAGTAATGGCTATTATGGAAACCTTGTATTACAAGACAGGAAATGAATTTTGGAAAACCACCGCCAAATTTTGGATGAAACTCTTTGGTATTAATTTTGCCATCGGTGTTGCCACCGGTATTATTCTCGAATTTGAATTCGGGACAAACTGGTCTAATTACAGTTGGTTTGTTGGCGACATTTTCGGTGCGCCTTTAGCTATTGAAGGTATCTTGGCTTTCTTTATGGAAGCAACATTTATTGCTGTTATGTTTTTTGGCTGGGATAAAGTAAGCAAGAGATTCCATCTTGCTTCCACTTGGCTTACAATTATCGGCGCCACGTTATCTGCACTTTGGATTCTTATTGCCAATGCATGGATGCAGTATCCGGTGGGTATGAAATTCAATCCGGATACGGTACGCAACGAAATGTTCGATTTTTGGGCAGTTGCACTTTCGCCGGTAGCGATAAATAAATTCTTCCACACAGTCTTGTCTGGCTGGGTGTTGGGAGCCGTATTTGTTCTTGGAGTAAGCAGCTGGTTCCTGCTTAAGAAACGTGATACCGAGTTTGCTTTGGCAAGTATCAAGGTAGGAGCTGTATTTGGATTGATTTCCTCCATCCTTATCGCCTGGACTGGTGATGGCTCTGCCTATCAGGTTGCAGATAAACAGCCTATGAAGCTCGCAGCAATGGAAGGCCTGTATCACGGACAGAAGCAAGCCGGACTCGTTGCTGTAGGAATTCTCAATCCCGAAAAAACAAGCTACCGGGATGATGCCGATGCATTCCTTATGAGAGTTCAGATTCCCTATGCGCTGTCATTCCTGGCAAAAAGAGATGTTGATGGCTTCGTTCCGGGTATTAACGACCTTATAAAGGGGGGATACGAAACAGAACAGGGCATAGCTCTCTCCGCAGAAGAAAAAATGAACAGGGGCAGGATAGCCATCCAGGCTCTGTCCGAATACAGAAAAGCAGCTAAAGAGAAGGATGAGGCTGCCATGAAACAGCACAGGGATACACTTGAAGCCAATTTCCCCTATTTTGGTTATGGTTATATAAAAGATCCGGCCGACCTGGTCCCGAATGTATCCATCGTCTTTTATGCATTTCGCATCATGGTAATTCTGGGAGGATATTTTATTCTTTTATTCCTGATTGCCACTATTTTCTCATTTAAAAACACATTTACAAACAAAAAGTGGTTGCATTATATTTGTCTCTGGACAATACCTCTGGGATATATAGCCGGTCAGGCGGGCTGGGTGGTTGCCGAAGTAGGAAGACAGCCGTGGGCTATTCAGGATATATTACCTACGGGCACTTCTATTTCCAGGCTGAGCACCTCTTCCGTTCAAATAACGTTCTTCCTGTTTCTGGCTCTCTTTACAATATTGTTGATTGCCGAAATACGAATTATGCTGAAAGAAATCAAAAAAGGTCCTGCTGATTCACATTAACACTATAAAACTAGAAATTATGGATAGCACATATATATTATTGCAACACTACTGGTGGTTTGTTATCTCTTTATTGGGAGCTCTGCTTGTTTTCCTTTTGTTTGTTCAGGGAGGGCAGTCTTTATTATTTAATCTGGGCAAAACAGAGCTTCAGCAAAAAATGATGCTGAATTCGACCGGAAGGAAATGGGAATTCACTTTTACAACGCTGGTAACCTTCGGCGGAGCTTTTTTTGCCTCATTTCCTCTGTTCTATTCCACAAGCTTCGGCGGAGCCTACTGGGTATGGACAATTATTTTGATTTGCTTCGTTATTCAGGCTGTATCATACGAGTTCCAATCAAAAAAAGGCAATTTACTAGGGAAACGAACCTACCAGATATTCCTTATGATAAATGGGATTGGCGGTCCACTATTATTAGGTACAGCAGTAGCCACATTCTTTACGGGATCTGAATTTACAGTAAACAAAGATCAGATTATGAACGTTGGCATGCCGGTTATTTCTTCGTGGAGCAATCCGCTGCATGGATTGGAAGCCGCATTTAATATCTGGAATTTATGTTTGGGATTGGCCGTATTCTTTTTATCTCGTGTGCAGGCAATACTTTACTTCATTAATAATATAAACGATGAGGAGCTGACTACACGTTGCAGAAAGCAACTTCTTCCCAACGCCGCTCTATTCCTTGTATTCTTTCTGGCATTTCTTGTACACATAATGCTTCGTGAAGGGTATGCTATTGATCCGTCTACCGGCGAAATATTTATGCAACCCAACAAGTATTTCATTAATTTAATAGAAATGCCTGTAATACTTGCGATCTTATTGATCGGAGTTGTTGCTGTTCTTTTTGGAATTGGTAAAACAATCGTTTCTGATAAGTTCACAAAAGGAATCTGGTTCTGCGGCAGTGGCACCGTGCTTACCGTATTATCCCTTTTCCTGATAACAGGCTATAATAACACCGCCTATTATCCATCATCGGTAGACCTGCAGAGTTCGTTGACCATCTTCAACAGTTCGTCAAGCTTCTTCACTTTAAAAGTGATGAGCTACGTCTCAATTCTGGTACCTTTTGTGGCTGCTTATATATTTTATGCATGGCGTGCATTAGACATACACAAAATTGACAGTAAAGAGATGAGTTCGGGAAATCATACTTATTAAGCAAAAAGAAAACCGGTGAAGTCAATTCCTTCACCGGTTTCATATATAACCGTTTTAACACAAAAATTACTGTTAAGGTTTAGAACACACCGGATGTTCTGTGACAAAATGATATTATTTTTTCTTTGTCTGACAAACATAATGAAAAACATGCACAAAAACAGAATTAGACTGTCCTTTTTTGCATTTTTTCACATCAAACCTCTCACTTCGAACTACATTTAACCCTGATTATCAAAAAGATTCATTTATTCTATTCTCCCATATACACAAAAGGCCTATCTTTGCATACTATTCTGGCCTCACTAACTTTAGGGTTTAATCTTATTCGTTCATTCATGAAAGGCCACATATAAAATACTAATATTAATTATATGGAATGTTTTGAAGTCAATATATTGGGATGTGGTTCTGCATTACCTACCACGCGCCATCTGGCTACATCGCAAGTTGTAAACCTGAGGGACAAGCTATACATGATTGATTGCGGAGAAGCTACCCAGGTTCAGATGCGTAGAATGAGAATCAAATTCAGCCGGCTGAATCATATTTTTATATCTCATATGCATGGTGACCATTGTTTTGGATTACCCGGATTGATTTCCACATTAGGGATGCTGGGGCGAAACGGCGAATTAGTTATACATGGGCCCAAGGAGACTGAAACTTATTTAAGACCTATCCTGAACACCTTCTGCAGGGAGCTCCCCTATCCAATCCGGTTCAATCATATTGCACCCGATCAACATGAGCTGATTTGGGAGGACCGGTCGGTTTCGGTTTATTCGATTCCCCTCAAACACAGACTTCCAACATCAGGCTTTTTATTTGCCGAAAAAGCAAAAGAGGCTCATATAATTAAGGAGATGACCGATTTCTATCAAATACCTGTAAGGCTATTACCATCCATCAAACGGGGTGAAGATTATATAACACCGGAAGGAGAACGTATTCCCAACGGAAGACTTACCAGGCCGGCCAGTACTCCCAAGAAGTATGCTTATTGTTCAGACACCGCATATTATGAGAAAATCATACCGATCATAGAAGGTGTTGATTTACTCTACCACGAAGCCACCTTTGCGAGCGAAGATGCTGCCAGGGCTAAAGAAACATTTCATTCTACCGCACGTCAGGCTGCCGAGATTGCAAGAAAAGCGAATGTAAAAAGGCTTGTTATCGGCCATTATTCTGCCCGTTACGAAGAACTCCACACCTTGAAAAAAGAGGCCGATGAGATCTTTCCGGGAACCATCCTTGCCGATGAGGGAATGACACTGACTGTATAGTAAGAAAAAAACAGGAATCCCTTGACTGCATTCAGGAATTATTCCTACATTTGTCAGAAATTAGGCTTATAGTATGAGAAGCATATTCTATTGCTTTTTTATCGCATTTATTTCACTTCTGGGTTCGGCTACTGCACAACAGCAATATCCGAAGCAGAAAGATGCGGCTATAATGCAACTCAAACAAGATTCTATCCAGATAACGGTTACAGACAATAGGATCAGTGTGGTCAATGCCCCCGTAGGAAGCAAACTCGAAATCTTTAGTGTTGTTGGTCTGAAAGTCCGCGAAATAGAGATGAAACAACCATCCGGCGAATATCTTGTAAATATTTCTAAAGGCTACTATATTATCCGAATCGAAGAAACTGTTCGGAAAGTAGCCATCAGATAATACTCTTCAGGCTACTTTATTGTATACAGTTAAATTATTGTTTCCAGAAACCCGGAAGGAATAACGACAACACCGTGAATATCTCCAAACGACCTGTCATCATTAAAAATGAAAGTACCCACTTTGAGAAATCGGGTAAACTGGAATAGTTACTTACCGGACCGATTGTTCCGAGCGCCGGGCCCGAATTACTGGCGCAGGAAACACATCCACCAATAGCCTCTTCAAAACCAACCCCATTAAACATGAGTAAAAAACAGCAAACCACAATCATGAAAACATAGACGAATGAGAATACCAACACGCGGCGTACAATATCCACCGGTACAGCATGACCATCCATCCTAACCGGAATAACAGCATGCGGATGGGTCTGTTTTTTAAACTCGCTAAGCAGACTCTTTACAAGAATAACAAAACGACCCGTCTTCAATCCTCCGGTTGTTGATCCGGCACATCCGCAAATAATCATCAACATCAAAGCCAGAAGCCAGAAAAATGGTCCCCACGGAATAAAATCTGAAGTTGCAAATCCAGTAGTAGTAAGCAAAGAAACTACCTGAAAAGCCCCCTTTCGGAACGAAGTCTCATAATCTGTCTCAAAACCATTAAAGTAAACCCAACTAGTGGCAATGCTGATTGCGCCAACAGCAATGAAGAAGAACCAACGCAACTCCTCATCATGAAATAATTTTTTGAAGTTACCTTTAAAGAAAAAGTAAATCAATGTGAAGTTGATAGCCCCGATAAACATGAATATCGTTATCATGTATTCAACATAGGGAGAGTTCCAATAGGCAACACTTGCATTCTTGGTGGAATACCCCCCGGTTGCCAAGGTAGTAAACGAATGGCAGACTGCATCAAACAAGTCCATTGGTCCAGCCCACAATAACAATACCAGAATACCTGTCAGGAATACATAAACCCCCCACAACCTTTTTGCAACCTGTGTAATTCTGGGTCTGAAACGATCATGGGTTATACTTGCTGACTCTGCATCGAATAACTCCGAGGCTCCTCCTCCGAAGATAGGCATCAAAGCTACCGTAAACACAATCATACCAACTCCCCCCTGCCATTGAATCAAACTCCTCCAGAAAAGAATTCCTTTGGGTAAAGCTTCAATGTCAGACAAAATAGTAGCACCGGTTGTTGTGTAACCAGACATTGTTTCGAAATAAGCATCTGCAGGATTTGTAATATACCCTCCCAGATAGAAGGGCAACATTCCTAAGAAGGATAATACAGCCCAGGTAAGGGCTACCGTTATCATACCCTCTCTCCTGCCCGCATAGCGCTCGTTAGCCTTGAAGCCAATTAAATAAAATAACATACCCAACACCAGCATTATTCCAGCTGTTTGGGACAAGGGATAAACATCGTCTCCTTTGTAGTAAAAAGCAACAGCGATTGCAACTAATACAAATAAGAATTCGAGGATAAACATCAACCCCAGCATCTTGAAAATAAACCGGATATTCAATTGTGACATACTCTCAAGCCTTCAGATTAGTTGAAAAACTCCTCTACTTTTCGCATAGCTGTATCCAGGCAGAACACCACTACGTGGTCGTAAGGCTGAATATGGGTGTCTCCCTGAATCATCATCGGCTTGCCATCTCGTATCAGACCGCCTAAAGTAATGTCTTTTGGTAATTTCAACTCCCTCACCTCCTTCTTTGTAATCTTAGAATTGGGGCGTGCAACCAATTCGGCCACGTCGGCATTGGCAAATGCCAGACATTTTACATTGGAGACATCTGCGTCGAGAAGAAATTGATAGATATGGCTGGCGGCAATCAACTTTTTATTGATAATTGTACCGATATCCATGCTTTCAGCCAAAGGAATATAATCTATATTTTCAATTTTGGCAATGGTCTTATAAACACCAAATCGTTTGGCAGCAAGACATGCAAGAATATTCGTACTCGCGTTTTCAGTAAGCGCAATAAAGGCCTGTGCATCTTTAATACCCTCCTGCAGAAGCAGATCCGTATCACGGGCATCTCCATTAATTATCAATACATTTCCCGGAACCACTTCAGCAATCCGCTGACTCTTTTCTTTATTTGTCTCAATAACCTTTACACGGATATTACTTGGCAGATACTGGCAGGTACGAAGAGCAATGCGGCTTCCGCCCATAATAACAACCTTCTTTACCTCCGGATCCGATTTGCCAGTCTGAATCTGCACCTCTTTTACATGTTCACGCGTCGTAGTAAAAAATACGATATCTCCGGAAGCGATATGGTCAGTTCCACGGGGGATTATAGTTTCATTACACCGTTTAATGGCTACGATGTGATACAACTTCTGATCCAGACTCAGGTCTGTCAGCCTTTTATTCACAATAGGAGCATTGTCGCGGACCTTTACCCCGATAAGGATTAAGGCTCCCCCAAACAACTCCCAATATTGACGAGCCCACGGACGCTGAACGGCTGTAACAATCTCTCGGGCCGCCAACATTTCGGGGTAAATCATAGAACTTATGCCCAGTTTTTGAAAAAACTCAATATTTTTGGGTTGCAAATATTCGTAGTTATTTATCCTGGCCAGCGTTTTATGGGCACCCAGACTATGAGCTAACATGCAGGCCGTAATATTTGTAGGCTCTTCGGGTGTTACACTGATAAAAAGATCTGCATCCTTTATTCCTGACTCTTGCAAATCCTTTAAAGAAGTAGGATTACCTACCATCGCCAGAACCTCCATGTTATTGGTAAATTTCAAGCGTTCCTCATTTGGGTCCATCAAGATAATATCCTGATTTTCCTGCGACAACATTTTGGCCAAGTGAGTACCCACTTCACCAGCACCGGCAATGACAATTTTCATACACTTATAATAAAAGACCTATATAATAAAAGACCTATTTTTGAAAACCACCAAAAAAAATTCTAACACTCAAAAGACACCAAATTCCGTATGCATGCAGCAATGCTTCCAACATCGATACCGCACAGTTTATTTAATTCAGGCACAGAGCCGTGTTCTATAAATTTATCAGGGATGCCAATCCTTTTTATGCGGGGATAATATCCGTTATCCGACATAAATTCAAGAACAGTGCTGCCTAAACCTCCTTGAATAACTCCGTTTTCAACCGTAATAATTTTTGAAAAATTCTTTCCTACTTCATGTAAAAGATCCTCATCAATCGGTTTTAGATAAATCATATCGTAATGGGCAACAGAAAGGCCCTCAGCGGAGACTAATTCAATTGCTTTCGACACGTCATTTCCGGAAGCACCAATGGATAAAATCGCCACATCAGTGCCATCCGTTAGTTTACGCCCCTTTCCGACGGGCATAAGAGTCATTTCATTTTTCCAGTCTACCAATACCCCCTTGCCGCGCGGATATCGAATTACAAACGGGCCATCGTATTTATAGCCGGTAAACATAAGATTTCGCAGATAATGCTCATTCATGGGAGATGCGATCACCAGATTAGGGATCGGACGCATATAGGCTAAATCAAATACACCGTGATGAGTTGCACCATCTTCTCCAACCAGTCCGCCTCTATCCAGGCAAAGCACCACATGAAGCTTCTGTAAAGCCAGGTCGTGAATCAGCTGATCGTAAGCCCTTTGCATAAAAGATGAATATACATTGCAGAAAGGGATCAATCCCTCTTTTGCCATACCTGCCGAAAATGTAACGGAATGTGCTTCTGCAATTCCCACATCAAAGGCGCGACTTGGAAACTCCTTCATCATATAAGTCATCGAACACCCCGTAGGCATAGCCGGAGTTACCCCCACGATCCGCTCGTCTTTAGATGCCAATTCCACTAATGTATGTCCAAAAACATCCTGAAACAAAGGAGGTTCAACAGTAGGCGGAGCGATGATTCGTTTCCCTGTTTCCTTATTGAATTTACCCGGAGCGTGCCATTCGGTAGCCGACTCCTCAGCAGGTTTGAAACCTTTTCCTTTCACGGTACGGATATGCAGAAGTTTTGGCCCCTTCATATCCTTTATATCATTCAGCACTTTCACCATATAGTTCACATCGTGACCGTCAACCGGACCGAAGTAACGTATACTGAATCCTTCGAACAAATTATGTTGTTGCGTAATCAGTGCTTTCAGACTGTTATTAAAGCGCAAAATACTACCGCGACTGTCTTCCGAAATCAAATTCAGCTTCCGTAGTCCGCGGTATACGTCGTAACGCATTTTGTTGTAAGTCTGACTCGTTGTGATATTTACGAGATATTCACTCAGGCCCCCTACACTATGGTCGATAGCCATATTATTATCATTCAAGACAATGAGCAGATTATTCGGATCTGTCGAAGCATTATTCAATGCTTCAAAAGCCAATCCACCCGTCATAGCCCCGTCTCCTATCACAGCCACCACATGTCGCTGATCCTCCCCCTTTATTAGGGAAGCAACGGACATACCCAATGCTGCAGAAATAGAGTTGGATGCGTGCCCTGCAATGAATGCATCATATTCACTCTCATTCGGATTAGGAAACCCACTTATACCTTTATATTTCCGAAGTGAATGGAATGCATCCCTTCTCCCGGTCAGTATTTTATGACCGTATGCCTGATGTCCCACATCCCATAGAAGGCGATCTACGGGGGTATTAAATACATAATGTAAGGCCACCGTAAGTTCCACAGTACCTAAACTAGCTCCAAGATGTCCTGGATTTTCTGACAAGACATCAATAATATATTGACGCAGTTCGGCACATACCTGTTCTAATTTTCCGGAAGGCAACAAACGTAAGTCGGCCGGAGAATCAATCTTATTTAATATGTACTCTTCATTGCTAGATGCCATTGCTGGTATTTTTTTGATGCAAATGTAGAGAATTAAGCGCATATAATATAACTTTGCTAACGCAATAATTTAGACACACTATTTTATCATGGAATTCAGCACCCCGACCTCCCTTCCAAATTATCAGGTTAAAGCAACCTACAACGATAAAATACTCCTTTTGGGGTCCTGTTTTGTAGAAAATATAGGAAAAAAACTGGATGAATCTAAATTCCAGGTTTGCGTCAATCCTTTTGGGACACTCTACAATCCTTGCTCTGTAGCGTCATCCATTCAGACTCTTTTGGATAGAAAGATATATAAACCTTCGGATTTATTTAAGCACGGAGGCTGTTTCCATAGCTTCGATCATCACAGTCGTTTTTCTTCGGTTGACGAGGAAGATTGTCTTCGCCTGATCAACCGCCAGATGAGCTTTGCATCAGACTACATAACAAATGCAAAATTCCTTTTCGTTACCTTCGGGAGTGCCTATATCTATCGTCTAAAAGAGAACAACCGGATTGTAGCCAACTGCCATAAGTTACCCGACCGGCAATTTATCCGCGAGATTCTTACAGTGGAAGGCATAACAGAACTTTGGTCGGAGCTCATCCAAAAACTCAGAATGATAAACCCCGACCTGCGGATACTTTTTACTGTTAGTCCTATCCGTCACCTGAAAGATGGTGCACATGGCAATCAGATCAGCAAGGCGACCCTGATACTTGCTGTTCAGCAACTGATGGAACGGCATCCGGAATCTGCAGACTACTTTCCGGCTTATGAAATCATGCTGGATGAGCTGAGAGATTACAGGTTTTACGCCGAAGATATGGTCCATCCGTCCAATCAGGCAATCCAATATATATGGAATCAGTTTGTATCCTGTTTTATGACATCCGACACAAAAGAAATTATGCATCAATGGGAAGAGATTCAAAAAGCGATGAACCATAAGCCCTTCCAACCGGAGAGTGAGGCTTATCAGAAATTTATCCTTCAAACTATGTTAAAAATAGAACAAATTACAAAGAAAATACCGTCCTTTGATACACAAAACGAACTAAAAGCGTTGAAGTCAAAATTGAAATGAATATGGAATACTCAATTAGAGAGGTTGCTAAAATTATCGGATCCAAAAGCAATTTGTTGCACGAAGACACGATAACGATGCTGCTTACCGACAGCCGGACAGTCTCATTTCCAGAGCAGAGTCTTTTTTTTGCCCTCAGGACTAAAACAAACGACGGGCATAAATACATTCCTGAATTATATAAGCTGCGCGTACGCAATTTTGTGGTAAGCGAAATACCCCCATCAACCGATATGTATGCTGATGCCAACTTCCTGTTGGTAAAAGATCCGCTTCGCGCCTTGCAGCAACTGGCCGCCCATCATCGGAAGAAATTCGAGATTCCTGTTATCGGTATAACAGGTAGCAACGGCAAAACCATTGTGAAAGAGTTTCTATACCAGTTATTACATACCGAATTCAATATTGTGCGGTCTCCCCGTAGTTTCAATTCGCAATTGGGAGTTCCTCTCTCTGTCTGGCAGATCAATCCGAAACATACACTCGGTATTTTTGAAGCAGGCATATCCCAACCCGATGAAATGGAACGGCTTCAGCCTATAATCGCCCCAACCATCGGTATCATAACCAATATCGGCGAGGCGCATCAGGAAAATTTCATCTCAACCCGCCAGAAGTGTCTTGAGAAGTTACAACTTTTTCAGGATAGCGAAGCCATAATATATGACGGTGATAATGCTTTCATCGCCAATTGTATTGAAGCGGCCTGTCTGTCGCACAAGGCAATTGCCTGGAGCCGGACCGATTCGGAAGCTCCGTTGTTTATTAAATCGGTCGACAAGCAGGACGATCGTACCACAATCAGTTGTACCTTGTTGGGGTATAACCGTAAGTATGTAATTCCATTCACAGACGATGCTTCCATCGAAAATGTAATTCACTGTATGGCTTTGATGCTTTATCTCAAGCCTACCAGTGTGAACCACGAAGAAAGATTCCTTCATCTTGAACCGGTAGCCATGCGCCTTGAGGTCAAGCAAGGCATCAACAACTGTCTGCTCATTAACGACTCCTATAATTCAGATATTAATTCGTTGGGTATAGCACTTGATTTTCTGCAGACAAGGCAAGTGGATAAAGCCATGAAACGTACACTTATCGTGTCTGACATACTTCAATCCGGTACCCTGCCAAAATCTCTTTATAAGAAGGTTGCCGATCTGGTACAACGAAAAAAGATAGATCGAATCATCGGGATCGGAAGGGATTTAAAGGAATACGGAGCGGCTTTTGAGATGGAAAAGGAGTTTTATCCTTCTACAACCGACTTTATACAATCTCCTTCCTTTAAAAATTTCAAGGATGAGATCATACTCATCAAAGGATCCAGACGCTTTCACTTCGAGCAGATTACAGAACTCTTGGAGAAAAAAGTGCATGAAACCATTCTGGAGGTTAATCTGGATGCCATTGTTCACAACTTCAACTATTATCGCTCCAGACTAAAGCCCGAAACCAAGATGATCTGTATGGTAAAAGCCTACGGATATGGAGCTGGCTCATTCGAACTTGCCAAAACATTGCAGGAACATCGTTGCGATTACCTGGCCGTGGCGGTAGCCGACGAAGGTGCCGATTTGCGGCGCACAGGTATATCCATTCCCATCATCGTCATGAATCCCGAATTCGGCAGTTTCAATGCCTTATTCGAGAATCAGCTTGAACCGGAAATTTACAGTTTCCGTTTGCTTGAAGCGATGATCCGCGAAACCGAACGCAGGGGAATCACCTCCTATCCCATACATCTTAAAATCGACTCTGGAATGCATCGCCTCGGGTTTCAGCCCAAAGACATGCAAGCCATATGCGATTGCCTGAAGTCGCAAAGTGGTGTAGCGGTACGATCTGTATTTTCCCACCTGGCCGGAAGCGACTCGTCCGTTTTTGATGATTTCACCCTCAAACAGATTGAGACGTTCCAAAAGGCTGCCTCACAACTGGAACAAGGAATAGAATATCCCGTTTTGAAGCATATCCTCAATTCGGCAGGCATCGAACGATTTGCCGATTACCAGATGGATATGGTCCGGTTGGGCATCGGACTTTACGGAGTGAGTGCAAGTGGTCAGAAAGGTCTTCGTAATGTAAATACCCTCAAGACCACCATCCTTCAGATACAGGAGGTTCCGGCAGGTGATTCAATTGGATACAGCAGACGAAGTTATGTTAAAAGGGATTCCCGCATTGCCATCATCCCGATCGGATATGCCGACGGACTGGACCGCCACCTGGGCAACGGAGCCGGTCAGGTACTGATAAACGGGAAAAGATGTCCCACCATTGGAAATATCTGTATGGACACATGCATGATTGATGTAACCGGGATAGAGGTGAACGAAGGGGATACGGTAATTATTTTTGGAGATGAATTACCCGTATCCGAACTATCGGAAACACTTGGAACAATAAGCTATGAGATACTCACTTCGATCTCTCCAAGAGTAAAAAGAGTGTATTTCAGGGAATAAGGTTGTATATATTGCACATTTTATATACTTTTGTGCCATATTTAAATAGAAATAGGTATGAGTCACAATTTATTAAAAGGCAAGAGGGGCATCATCTTTGGTGCGCTGAACGACATGTCTATCGCGTGGAAGGTAGCAGAAAGAGCCGTAGAAGAAGGTGCGATTATTACATTGAGCAATACACCTGTTGCTGTTCGTATGGGTGAGGTAGATGCCTTGTCAAAGAAACTGAATGCAGAGGTGATCGCTGCAGATGCGACGAGCGTAGCAGACCTGGAAAATGTATTTTCCAAATCTGTCGAAATATTAGGAGGAAAAATTGATTTTGTTTTACACTCTATCGGAATGAGTCCTAATGTGCGCAAGAAGCGTACCTACGACGACCTGGATTATGATATGCTGGAAAAGACTTTGGATATTTCGGCCGTGTCATTTCATAAGATGCTTCAGGTTGCAAAGAAACAGGATGCTATCGCAGAAGGCGGATCAGTTGTAGCTCTTACCTATGTAGCAGCCCAACGTACATTCTTCGGATACAACGATATGGCAGATGCCAAATCATTGCTGGAATCCATTGCGCGTAGCTTCGGATATATTTACGGTCGCGAGAAAGGGGTTCGTATCAATACCATTTCCCAGTCGCCAACGGTTACTACAGCCGGTAGCGGTGTAAAGGGTATGGAGCACCTGCTTGATTTTTCGGACAAGATGGCTCCGTTAGGAAATGCTACAGCCGACGAATGCGCCGATTACTGTGTAACATTGTTCTCTGATCTTACCCGTAAGGTGACAATGCAGAACCTGTTCCACGACGGAGGATTCTCAAGCATGGGTATGAGCCTCCGGGCAATGAACCAATACAGCGCCGGTATGGAAGAATTTACCGACGAAAATGGTAAGATTATCTACGGATAATACATCGCCACCCCTTCGGGGGTGGCACAATATATTCGTTTATGTTAGTAAAAATTTATCCCGAAAATCCCAATTTACGGGAAATCGACAAAGTAATCGAAATCCTTAGGGACGGGGGACTTATCATCTACCCCACCGATACTGTTTATGCCATGGGATGTGATGCCCTCAATGTGCGGGCTGTCGAAAAAATATGCCGGATGAAAGGCATTAACCCGCAGAAAAGCAATCTGTCTATCATTTGTTATGACCTCAGTAACCTCAGCGAATATGCTAAAGTTAGCAATGCGGCATTCAAGCTAATGAAAAGACACCTCCCCGGACCTTTCACTTTTATTCTTCCAACCAGCAGCGAACTTCCTAAAATTTACAAGAACAGAAAGGAAGTAGGTATACGTGTACCAGACAACAACATCATACGTGAACTTGTAAAGCAGTTGGGCAATCCAATCCTCACCACTTCGGTGCACGACGACGACGATGTGATCGAATATACTACAGACCCGGAACTTATACACGAAAAATATGAATCCGAGGTAGATGTTGTTATTGATGGCGGGTATGGCGAAACCGTTGCCTCAACCGTTGTAGATTGTACAACCGATGCTTTCGAGATCATCCGGCAAGGTAAAGGAGAGCTCTCTTTATAAATAAATCCGACCGGAATTTATCCCTGAAAAGGCCCAATTACGCGACCCATTTGGGTGTGTTATGCAGATTTGAGTAAAAAAACCACCTGAAAACATCCTTAAAAACCCTAAAATCATTCAGGATCAACCAGTTTATATTACAGGCACCCATCAATTAACTTAAAATATCGATATACATAAAGTTATAAATAAATGTTTTTAAACATTTAGGCGCAATGTTTTTAACTTTTTTGTGTAAATATTAAACTAAAAGGCGCTTTATTTGTTTCCTATAATAGAGAAAAATTCTTGCTATGAGGAAGTCTACAATCTGGTTACTTGCATTGGTTATGGTTTTTGCGTTCGGGGGACTGCTATATCTGCAGGTTACCTACGTAAGCATCATCCTTAAGACAAGCAACGACCAGTTTACAGAAACTGTAAAAAGAAGTCTGCTCGAGGTTTCGAAGAATCTGGAACTTGATGAAACTAAAAAATACCTGGAAGAAGATATACAACGCGATCAGAACAGCTTTGTATTTCAAAGTTCTCAGGATGCACAGGATCTGGCCCAGGTAATCAATCAGGAAAAATATCAGCTACAGATATCAGACTCGGATGGCTCGGTATCCATCATGCAGAAAAGGGAATATACCAGCCGGATACAGTCGGTCCCGGCCAATCCGCGTCAATCGTCAGCCAATAACATTGTAAATACATCCCGCGATTTGCAAAAAACATTGAAAGACCGGTACCAGTATCAACAGGAGCTGATCAAAGAGGTTATTCTGAATATGCTGTACACCTCCAGTCTGAAGCCTATTCAGGAAAGGGTGGACTTCAAAAAATTGAACAATTACCTGAAGGCCGAGTTTCTGAACAACGGGCTGAATCTGCCTTACCAGTTTTCGGTGATCGATAAAAACGGGACGGTTGTCTATCAAAGTGACGACATCCAGAAGGATCGCATCGCATCCGATGTGATTACGCAGGTACTTTTCCCCAACGATCCGCCATCGAAACAAAATTTCTTACGAGTTTATTTCCCCACAAAGGACGATTATATATCCAGTTCTGTCACCTTTTTGGTTCCGTCGGTTATCTTTTCCCTTATATTGCTGATAACCTTCGTATTCACAATGTACATTGTATTCCGCCAGAAGAAACTGTCGGAAATGAAGAACGACTTTATCAACAACATGACCCACGAACTGAAAACTCCGGTTTCAACCATTTCTCTGGCTGCACAAATGCTGAAGGACTCGGATATAACCAAAAGTCCGGATGTATTCAAGCACATTTCGGGTGTGATAAACGACGAAACCAAACGATTGGGATTTCTGGTTGAAAAGGTATTGCAGATGTCTCTTTTCGAACGTCAGAAGGCCGCCCTTAAGCTTAAAGAGGTAGATGCCAACGACCTTGTGGTGAATATCGCCCATACTTTCACCTTAAAAGTGGAAAAGTACGGAGGATCCATTGATATTGATTTGCAGGCTGAAGAGTCAAGCATCTATGTGGACGAAATGCACATCACCAATGTGCTGTTCAACCTGATGGACAATGCGGTTAAATACCGCCGTCCGGATGTACCGCTGGAGCTTATGGCACGGACATGGAATGAGAATGGAAAACTGATGATTTCCATTGAGGACAACGGAGTAGGTATAAAGAAAGAGTATGTAAAGAAGGTTTTCGACCGCTTTTTCCGTGTGCCTACCGGGAATGTACACGATGTAAAGGGATTCGGACTGGGTCTCGCTTATGTTCGTAAAATTATTGAAGATCACAACGGCAGCATCCGTGCCGATAGTGAAATCAATGTGGGAACAAAATTTATTATTACTTTACCTCTTATAAAAAGTTAGTTATGGAAGAAAAACTAAAGATCTTCTTTTGCGAAGACGACGAAAACTTAGGAATGCTTTTAAGAGAATACTTACAGGCAAAAGGGTATGTTACTGATCTTTTCTCCGACGGAGAAGCTGGATACAAAGGCTTTACCAAAGGCAAATACGATTTATGTGTACTGGATGTTATGATGCCTAAAAAAGACGGCTTCACATTGGCTCAGGAAATCAGAGCACTCAATCCGGACATTCCTGTTATCTTCCTTACTGCTAAAACAATGAAGGAAGACATTCTGGAAGGTTTCAAGATCGGTGCGGACGACTATCTGACCAAACCTTTCAGTATGGAAGAGTTGCTGCTTCGTATCGAAGCCATCCTTCGTCGTGTTAAGGGGAAAAAGATGAAAGACATTCCTTTCTACCGTTTAGGTAACTTTATGTTTGATACACAAAAACAAACATTAACCATCGGCGACAAGGCCACCAAACTTACTACCAAAGAATGCGAATTACTGAGTCTGCTTTGTGCTCATGCAAACGAGATTCTGGAGCGTAATTATGCACTTAAGACTATCTGGGTAGACGATAACTACTTCAATGCCCGTAGTATGGACGTTTATATCACTAAACTTCGTAAGTTGCTTAAAGACGATCCCGGAATCGAAATCATCAACATTCACGGTAAAGGATATAAGCTTATCACTCCTAACAGTGAAGAAGTCACCAAAGAATAAAATAACACCTTTGTGTTTAAAAAAGAAGTATCCCAAACGGGATGCTTCTTTTTTGTTTACACCTCCCCCCTTTTTAACAAAATCAATTGCCTTATACAGCTTTTTCCCTTTTCTTTGTATCTATAGTGTATAGATAATGGTTATACTATAAACTAAATGATATGAAGATAAAATCAATACTCTTAACAGCCGTACTATTGTGTGGTATACCTGCGGCATTTATTTACACCCGGGCAAATTTTGTCCAATCGGAAACTACTGTCAAAGCCGCTCCGGCAGCCACACCTCAATCTTCGACCCTCAAGGCCTATATTACAGAGATCAAAGAGGCACTGGAAAAAGACCGGGATCAATTGCCTGCCCTGATTTCCAAAACGGAGCAGAAGGCCTTGCAGGAAAAGGATCCGGCTATCAAAGCCATCCTCTACTCCATGGAAGCCGACTTATACAACGAGCATTACAATGCCAACCGATACAATATCAACAGGCGCACCAACATTCAGGGCTTTGTTCCGTCAGATATCCGGGAGTGGACAAGCAATCTGTATGCCGACAAAATAAAAGAACTGGTTCTAAAATCACTTACTCCGGCCGAAGTACTGCAACAAAAATCGGCACAAAACTACCGTGAGATACTTGAGTCGGGTGAAGACTCCCCTCAACTGCGCCCCAGCCTTTTCGATCTGCTGACTTACAGAGGAATCCAAACCCTCTCCACTCTTCAGCAAGACGACGCAGCAACAGCCGCTGTTATAAATAGTCTGTACAACCAGCTGCGGTCGTTTCACGAAAAGAATAAGAACGAACAGGCAGCCCTGTATGCCACGCTGCAGCACCTGCAATATAATGCAACAGCGCAAGAAGATCCGGACGATGCATCTTATATGGCTACCCTGGACAGTCTGCTGCAGAAGCACAAGAGCAACGAATTCTCCAATGAGATCCGGCTTGTCAAGGTTAATATGCTTCAGGGCATTCTCAACGCAACAGAAAATCAAGATTCCATACAGGTCCTCCTGATAAATCTATGCAAGGAGGGTATTGCGGCCTTTCCATCCTATAAAAGAACCGCCCTTCTTCAAGCTGCCATCGATCAGATCGAACAGCCTACCCTCTCTGTTACCGGGAAAAAGGCAATCTATCCCGGCACAAGCAATCAGCTGAAACTGCAATATAAGAATCAGTCACGGGTAACCCTTTCCATCTACCGCAGTCTCCTGCATCCTGAAGAAGCCCCGGAATATACGGGCAACATCAAAGAGGTCAAACAGAAAAGAGGAAAGCTAGTCACCCAACAACTCTATACGTTTGTAAGCCCCAACACCTGGTCTTCCCAAGACACTACTCTTGCCTTGCCAGCCCTCGAGCCCGGACTGTACGAATGCGAAATTGCTTCTCCCGGAAACAGGGAAACGGTCAGCCATCTTGTAGCAGTAACCCGCCTGGCAGCTGTTTCGCGTACCCTTCCATCCGGTAAACAGGAGCTGCTGGTAACCGATCTTAAAAGCGGACAGCCCCTTAAGAACATTGCGGTTCGTCTGTTCGAACGGACCAAAAACAAACTGAACCTTACAAACACACTGGTCAGCGATGGAAACGGACTCGTTTCACTGCCGGAGATCAACAAGTTTCTTTTATATCAGCCGGTAAGCCGTGGCGACAGCAGTTCGCTGCTTTCCAATTTCTATGCCTACCGCCCCTACTCAGTAAAAGTGGAAGAGCAGCCTGAGATATCCCTGTTCACAGACCGGAGCCTGTACCGCCCCGGACAAACCGTATTCTTTAAAGGAATTGCCTTTGTACGCGATACAGAAAAACCGAAGCTGCTTAACGGAAACAAATACACCGTCACCCTACGTGATGCCAACTACAAAGAGGTGGCTACCCGCGAAGTAAGCACCAGTAACTTCGGGTCCTTTTCCGGCGAATTCACGCTGCCGGCATCTGTCCTGAACGGAACATTCACCATCGAAACCAGCTATGGAGCGGTTAACTTCGATGTAGCTGAATACAAACGACCAACTTTCGACCTCAAGTTACAACCGGTGACCGATGCGGTGGCATTTGGCGACGACCTGTTTATTCACGGCGAAGCAAAAACCTTCTCGGGCACCTCCATACAAGGAGGCTCCGTAAACTACCGGATCATGCGGAAACCACAATGGATGCGGGGATTCATTCCTCGTTCCGAAGAAAGACAGGTTGCCAACGGAACCGTATCCATTAAACAAGACGGGACGTTTACAATCCGCTTTACGCCTCAGGCAGCAAAAGCCGATTCAAAAGATCCAAAAGCTATGTATCGTTACGAGGTGATAGTGGTGTCGACCGACAGCAAAGGAGAATCACAGGAAAGCCGGTCCGAGTTTCTCGTCGGCGCAGCATCCATCTTCCTGCATGCCGAAACAGAGCAAATGCTGGATAAGGAAAAAGCAGGCATTCTGCTGACAGTAACCAACAGCAACAACAAACCCGCACAGGTAGTCAACGGCTCCTACGTAATCTCTTTGCTTCGCGACAACCCTTCGTCGGCAATGGATACCGATCCGGGCAAGTTGCCGGTAGTACGCCAGGTTATATCCGGCAAGTTCAATGCCGGCGATTCCATCGGCAGCTCCCTATTACGGAAACTTCCATCCGGAAGATACCGCATCGAGCTAAAAGGAAGTGATTCCAAAAACCGTACAGTAACCGAACAAAGTGAGTTTATCCTCTACGGAACGGGCGACAAAAAGCCGCCAGTCTATGCTCCCGCCTGGGTAGTGGAAGAAAAAACCAGCTGTCTTCCCGGCGAAGAGGCCCTCTTCACCTTCGGAACCAGCTGCAAACAAGCCTCCGTTTTATATGAAATAGCCGGAGAGAAGGGAATCATACACCGCGAATGGATCAAATTGTCCGATACTAACCGCAGGTTCCGTCTGCCGTACAAGAATGAGTACGGGAAAGGTGTAACCATATCCTTCGCCTTTGTAAAAGACGGAGCATTCCACACCCGTCAAATCTCCCTGAAGAAACAAGAACCCTCACGAGAGCTGTTTATCAAGCCGGTAACCTTCCGCGACAAATTAAAACCGGGAGATGAAGAAACGTGGACATTCAAGATTGCCGATAAGGATTCGTTACCCGTAATGGCCGAAATCCTTGCAGGCATGTACGATGCATCGTTGGACAAGATAAAGGGTCACAACTGGTGGTTCAATCCCACTTCCTACGTTCATATACCAACCATAAGCTGGGTAAGCGGCAAATCCTTTCAAGACGACTCCAACTGGGATGCTGCACCGTTGAAAGAAATTCCCGATCTGGAATGGAAATTCGACCGACTGGATTGGCAGGGAGCATTCTACTCGCCGGATGGATACAACCTGTACCGATCGGGCATCCAGCGAATGGCCACCAAGTCGGTTGTAGCAGGTATGGCGGTCTCAAGTAAAATGGAATCGGGCAATGCTGCTTTACAGGAAGTAGTTACCATAGCCGACCAACTTCCTGCCGCAGCCCCGAACGTTCAACCCGAAAACAGGGAAGCAGCCCCTCAGCTTCGTCGCAATTTTGCCGAAACCGCCTTCTTCTATCCCACACTGCAGACCAACAAGGCCGGCGAATGGGAGGTAAAATTCCGCCTGCCCGAAAGCAATACAACCTGGCGGATGATGGCCCTTGCCCATACCAAAGAGTTGCAATACGGAACCTGGAGCGGCAATGTTGTCTCACAAAAAGAGCTGATGGTACTACCCAACCTACCCCGTTTTATGCGGAAAGGAGACGATGTATCCGTTGCCACCCAGATTATCAACCTGGCAGACCACGAAATATCCGGCAAAGTCCGCCTTGAACTGGTTGACCCAGCGACCGACGAAATAGTGGTCTGCATGACAAAAGCAGCCAAACCCTTTACACTTGCTGCCGGAGAAAGCGGACAAGCAAGCTGGCAGTTCCCTGTTCCGGAAGGATACGACCTGCTGATCTGCCGCATCATTGCCGAAACACCCCAGGCCAGCGACGGCGAACAACACCTGTTGCCCGTACTTGCCAACCGCATTTCAATTACTGAAAGCATTCCCTTCTACCAATCCGGCAGCGGAGAAAAAACAGTCACCTTCCCTCAGGGAGGTTCACCGGGCAGCAAATCCCCCTACAGCATGACACTCGAAGTAACCGCCAATCCGGTTTGGTATGCAGTCCAGGCCCTGCCTACCCTGTCGGTTCCCGCAACAGACAACCTCATCTCCTGGTTTACCGCCTATGTAAGCAATACCATCGCTTCGTCGCTCGCCCAATCCAATCCACGTATCCAGCCCATGGTTGCCCAATGGAAGGCACAAGGAGAAACAGCGGAGACCCTTCAATCGAAGCTGCAGCAAAACGAATCGCTCAAACAGCTGCTTCTGAAAGAAACACCCTGGGTACTGGAAGCAGCCAGCGAGGCAGAACAAAAGCAACGCCTCACCCTGCTGTTTGACAGCAACCGGAACCAGCAGCTACGCGATCAGGCCATAAGCCGTTTACAGGAACTGCAAAGCGAAGACGGAGGCTGGAGCTGGTTTAAAGGAATGCCCGAAACGCCTCAGCTTACCCTCTATATCTTAAAGGGGATGGCACAGCTTGCCGAAATCGGCAACATGACCTTTACCCAGACAGAAACAGTGATGATCAACAAAGCGCTTTCCTACATGGATACCGAACTGGTACGAATGTATGACAAGAAGGAACTATCGGACAACAGCATACCGGGCTATATCTACCTCCGCATCCAATTTAAGAATGCGGCACAACCCGACGAGAAAACAAGCCGGGCCATCCTTCATTACAGCAAATTGGCCGAAAAAGACTGGAACAAGCAGTCACTCTACGGCAAAGCCTATACCGCCCTGCTGATGCACGAAACAGGCAAAGAAGCAACAGCAAAGGCCATTCTGAGCTGGTTACGCAAAACAGCCACACAATCGGAAGAGCTGGGTATGTACTGGGCCAACAACCGCCAGTCAGGTTTCTTTACCAGTGCTATAGACACCCACTGCCTGTTGATGAAGGTATTCCGTACCCTGTCGGCAGACACCCGCGAAACCGATCGCCTCAAACAGTGGCTTCTCAACCAGAAAAGAACGCAGGTTTGGGAATCCGATCCCGCAACGGTAAATGCAATACATGCCATTATCGCCACAGGAAGTGACTGGCTGAGCAATCAAAACAGCAGCACCCTCACCTGGGGAAACAACCAGATCGATACAAATCAGGGAGAAGCAGGAACGGGATATATAAAAACAGTGGTTACCGGCAGCGCAATCACCCCCTCCATGCAAAAAGTTGTGGTTAAGTCGGCCGCCAACGCTCCGTTATGGGGCGCCCTCTACCGTCAGTATTTCGAGGAAATCCAGCAAGTAACCGCAAGTAAAGGCGCTTTGCAGGTAGAAAAGAAGCTGTTTGTAGAAAGAAACAACGGACAAGGAATCGAACTGCAACCGGTAACCGATGGTAATCCATTGCACAAAGGCGATAAAGTAATAGTACGGCTGACCCTTCGCGCAGACCGCGACATGGAATATGTGCATCTCAAGGATTTACGTGCCGGATGCTTTGAACCAACCCAACAAATGGCAGGTTCCAGCTATAAAGACGGTCTTTGGATGTACCATGCTCCTGAAGATGCCGCCGAACATTTCTTTATCCACCGGCTACCCAAAGGGACCTTTGTGCTGGAGTATGCCGTATATACGGAAAGAAGCGGAAATTACAGCGGAGGCATCAGCACCATTCAATGTTTGTATGCACCCGAATTTGTTTCCCACACAGCCGGTTCAAAAATTTTGGTACAAGATTGATGCGTAACCGGCGTTGGTATGATAAAATTATTAACTTTGTGGCTGTAAGCATATAAATTTTATAGTTATGATGAGACAAGTGGTATTTATGTTAATGGCTCTTATGCTGGTAACCGGAATGGCTACGGCTCAGGAGAAAAAAGCTGTAATAGCAGTAGATAATGCGGTTCATGATTTTGGCAAGTTCAAAGAAGCGGATGGCAATGTAACACATACGTTTGTAATAACCAACCAGGGCGATGCCCCGTTGGTGATAACACGGGTTATTGCTTCGTGCGGCTGCACCACCCCGGTTTGGACTAAAGAACCCATTGCTCCCGGCAAAACAGGTAAAATCGATGTTACATACAATCCGGTAAACCGTCCGGGTCCGTTTTCAAAAACTATTTCCGTATACAGCAACGGCAAGGTAGGAAGTTTTATCCTCTCCATCCGTGGCGAAGTAACAGGCAAATAAGTATTGAATAACTGCGCCTTGCGCAACAAAGCTGACTAAACATGAAACGGTTGCTCCTACTATGTAGCTTCATACTGATGGTATTAACTGCTTCCGCACAAACGGGAGCAGTTATCCATTCGGAAGAACTCACGTACAATTTCGGCACCATTGCCGAAGAAGCCGGACTGGCTTCGCATGTATTTATTGTTCAGAATACAGGCGACAAGCCGCTGGTTATAAACCGGGTTACCGCCTCCTGCGGCTGTACCCGTCCGGAATGGTCCAAAGAACCTGTAAGTCCGGGTAAGACAACCGAAGTAAAAGTCAGCTACGACCCCGCCGGAAGGCCCGGGCCGTTCACAAAGATCATCTCTATTTACAGTAACGGTAAAAAGGGAAGTTTCAACCTTGCTGTAAAAGGTACGGTAACGCCACGCCCGTTCCGACCGGATTTTTCATATCCCTATTCCATCGGAGAATTGAAGCTGCACACAAAAAACGTTTTGTTCAGCAGTGTTATACCCACGGCAACATCAGGCGAACGGGTCATGATTCTGAACAGTGGCAAGGAAGAGCTGTCTGTCCAGACCGACAAACTCCCCTCCTACCTGATGGCGGAAATCAATCCCTCCGTACTTAAACCCGGCGAAACAGGCGAGATAACGTTGTTATTTGACGGTCACGCTGCCAAAAAACCAGGCAGATATACAGACAACATCACCCTGAACATAAGCAAGGGAGGCAAAAAAGTAAAAGGGAAATTACAGGTGTCGGCCAACCTGGTGGACGATTTCAGCCGGCTTTCTGCAACTGCCAAAGCCAATGCCCCGCAGATTCAACTTTCGTCTACACTCATTGATTTCGGAGTTTTATCAGACAAAGGCAAGGCAAGCCAGAAATTTAAAGTGACAAACAACGGAAAATCGCCGTTGGTTATTCACAGTATCAGCTGCGAAAACGAACTGGTAACCATCCAGGGAGGGAAAAAAGAGATTAAACCGGGAGCTACATGCACCTTCACGGTTCAGTTGCGTCCCAAAGAAATTAAAACAAAACTGGAAGCCCTGATCAACATCGTATGCAACGACCCTAACGGTCCGGTACGACTGATCAAAATATCGGCATCCAAATAAAAATGAATAACATGGATCATCCCGAAAACGAAGATATATACAAAGGACTGAAAGTAAACAAGGGAGTACGTGAAGTGCCCTCTGTAAGTCCCTACCTCAAAAAGAGGATCAAGCGCAGAGATTATACGCCTGCCGAATTTACGGAAGGAATTCTGGAAGGTAACATCACTATATTGAGTCAGGCCGTTACCCTGGTGGAAAGTGCCAAGCACGAACACCAGCAAATGGCGCAGGAAATTATCGAACGCTGTCTGCCCTATGCAGGTAAATCGGTCCGCATCGGCATTACGGGCGTACCGGGAGCCGGCAAAAGCACCTCCATCGATTCTTTCGGCATGCACCTCATCAAAGAAGGCCGCAAGCTGGCTGTACTGGCTATCGACCCCAGCAGCGAACGCTCCAAAGGAAGTATCTTAGGAGATAAAACCCGTATGGAAGCTCTTTCGAGAGAAAAGAATGCCTTTATCAGACCTTCTCCTTCGGCCGGATCGTTGGGAGGCGTTGCCAGAAAGACCCGTGAAACAATTGTACTCTGTGAAGCTGCCGGCTTCGATACGGTATTTGTTGAAACCGTGGGAGTGGGACAAAGTGAAACTGCTGTGCACTCGATGGTCGATTTCTTCCTGTTGATACAACTTGCCGGTACGGGAGACGAACTGCAGGGTATTAAGAGAGGTATTATGGAAATGGCCGACGGGATTATAATCAACAAAGCCGACGGCGATAATGTGGATAAAGCCAGACTGGCCGCTTCTCAGTTTAAAAACGCCTTGCACCTGTTTCCGCCTGCCGAATCGGGCTGGTTCCCTAAAGTGCTCACCTATTCGGGCTACTACAACATAGGTATAAAGCAAATCTGGGATATGGTAGCGGAATACGTACGATTTACCAAAGACAACGGCTATTTCGACTTCAAACGAAACGAACAGGCCAAATACTGGATGTACGAAAGTATCAACGAAACGTTGAAAGACAGCTTCTACAACAACAAAGCCGTAACCGCCATACTGTCGCAGACCGAAAACCAGGTGTTAAGCAACGAAATAAGCTCATTTGTTGCAGCCAAACGCATGATAGATACCTACCTGGCTAATCTGTCCGGCAAATAAACCAATTACACTGCAAACACATTTTCGCCCTCTTCTATCTAGTAGAACATAAGAATCCAGCGAATCCCATATTGCTTTTACAATCTTTTGAGTTTTGTTAAAGGAACCTCTTTAACAAAACTCAAAATCATTATGGTTCATGCTTGTAAGTCAATAAGCTTATAAATAGGCTTTATAAGCTTATTGACTTATATAATATTACACTAGTGTCCGGTTAAAACTACCAGATATTCAACTGGTTAGAACTATTCGGACTGGTTAAATTGTAATTTGTATTTATAAATAGCTCATTTATAGGCATTTTCTCAAACAAAGTCAAGCTGAAAATCTGCAATAAAGTGTAGAGCGGCGGCTCTAATTTCATTTTCTTTTTGACTATTGAGACAAGCAGATACATACAGATTGCTATCCATATTTGGGTGTACACTGCGTTTCTGCTGGTGCCATAAAAAGCTTTTATCCGAAGATGCTGTTTTATCCATTTGAAAAACAGTTCAATCTTCCATCGTTCTTTGTATAACTGAGCAATTGTAAAGGCTGGTAACTCTAAGTTATTCGTCAAGAAAACATAAATCTTGCCGGTTTCGGCATCTTGATATTTTATCCTCCTCAAATAGTCTGGATAATCTTTCTTGATGTAAAAGCCTGTCAGTTTTATAGATTGATCGTATTTGAGTCCGGTGGTCTTGTCCACCTTTCGACTATACACTCTTCTGGCAGCCATGTTATCCTTGGCCCTAGTCACGAAGAACGCGCGTTGTTCGTGGATGATAGTGTAGAACCGAAAGAAATCGACATAACCTTTGTCCATTACATAAATGGCACCAGGCTCGACTACGATATGTTCCATTACATTGACGTCGTGGCATAAACCATCCGTCAAATGTACAAATGTGGGTATGGAGCCCCGCAAGTCCAGCAACGTGTGCATTTTAACAGCACCTTTGTTTTTGCGAAACTTCGCCCATGGAAAAAGACTTAAGCACAAGTCGATGGTGCTGCTGTCCAAGGCGTACACCATGTTTTTGACATCAAGCTTGAACTCGTTATCCTTTTCATAAAGGTGTCGAGCCTCCTTGATCAGAACTTGTGCGTAGTCTGCATAAATTCGCCAATCCCGACTTTCGTTGGCCTCTGCCAATGTGGATTTAGGAACCGGCTGCTTTATGCCTGAATGATATAATTTATTGGAAAACGCTGTCAAGCAAGATTCGATGTCACGTAAACTTTCCCTATAGGTAAGTTGAGCAAAACCCATCACATAAAAGTGTTCCTTACAGGTAAAGTTCCTTACGCGATGGTTACCCTTGTACTTTTCAACACACTTGTTGAATTCATAAGTCGGTAAAAATGACATCAGTTGCGCGAAAACGGTTTTCCCTATATTCATGATTTACGGTATTTTTCGTAAATCTAGGTAATTTCCAATATTTTCAAATCGAAAAATTAAAGAACGTATTTGAAAGCCTTTATCAATGCGGGTTTCAGGAGTTTGTTAAAGTCCTTAACCGGACACTAGTGATAATATTATTATTTTAATTTTAGTTTAACAACAACCGGGTTACTATCTTCTGTTAAATTAGGAAATGGAGAAGAAGAACCATCTTCAAAGAATGATGATGCATTTACTAAGAAATACATATTTCCTTTATATATACTATAAATAACAGTTCAAAAGTATACCACCATTCCAATTGAAAAGTATACCAGCTAATCAGAAAAAGTAGAGGTTCAGGTCAGCACTTGATGTAGTGCAGGCGTAGCCGAAACGGAATCAAGTGCTGACATAATTAATCAAGATTAAGCACTACTTCCATAACGTTTAATTTCTTTGTGATGTAAAAACCAGCACAGAGATAAAATGATTAGCATGAAAGACAAATCAGAAATTATCAGATTACGAAATTATGAGGGTTTGAGTGAAAGGGAAATTTCACGCAGACTAGGTTTTAGCCGCATTACGGTTCACCGTATCCTGGATGAGTATACCAAAGCCCTGAAGGAACAGGAAGGGGATAAATCCAGGATAGAGGCGTATATATTAACGCCCCCAATTTATAAAACAGAAAATCGTCCCAAACGACGTCTTACCGAGAATATCATCCGTATTATAGACCATTGTCTGGAGGAAAACGAAATTAAGAAACGGTCCGGGCGTCATAAGCAGCGTATGTTCAAACAAGATATACATGAGTTGCTAGTGGAAAAAGGTTATGACATATCCTATTCTACAGTATGTGGTTATATCAGCAACCAAAGCAGTCAAAAAGAAAAGGAAAGCTTTATCAAACAGGGTTATATCCCGGGTGAGAAGGCGGAGTTCGATTGGGGGGAAGTAAAGCTTTGCATAGCGGGTCGTTGGCAGAAACTGTACATGTCCGCATTTGCTTTATGTAGCAGCAATGGCCGTTGGGGGGATCTGTTTCACCGGCAAGACACGCTGGCCTTTATGGAATCTCACGCCAACTATTTTGAAGAATGTAAAGGTGTTCCCCATGAAGTTGTATACGACAATATGCGTGTAGCCGTAGCTTCTTTTGCCGGAAATGAAAAGGAACCAACCCAGGCTCTTCTTCGAATGACGGCATTCTATGGCTTCAAATACCGGTTCTGTAATGTCAGACGAGGAAACGAAAAAGGACATGTGGAACGTACGGTGGAGGTTTTGCGCCGCAAAGCCTTCTGCCTAAAAGACACTTTTGATACCATAGAACAGGCAACGGAGCATCTGCGCCAGACCTGCAGGAAGCTAAACGCATCCGAAGATATCAGGCCAAAACTGGAGGAAGATCTTCGCTCGCTGTTACCCTATACAACACCAATGGGTTGTTTTGAAAGGCGAGAACTCAAAGTAGATAAATGGTCTACCATCACATTGAATACCTCCCATTACTCTGTACCCGACACGTTGGTAGGCAGAATGGTCGAGGTTAAAATATTCAGTGAAAAGTTACTGATATATATGGACAATGCCCCTGTGGCGGAACATGAACGTTCTTATTATTCAACCTGGTCGCTCAATCTCAATCATTATCTACAGACACTGAAGCGAAAACCGGGTGCTTTAAGTGGTTCTGTTGCCTTATCTCAAGCTCCGGAATCAATGAAAGGGCTGTATTATAAGTACTTTACGGATAATGGAAAGTCTTTTATAGACCTGCTTATCTTCGCAAAAGAACGTGCAATCTCTTACGATGAAATCGCTCTTGCTGGCAAAGATGCCGAACAGTCCGGTATCAAAACGGTTACAGCAGCACATATTACAACCTTGCTATATAACAGGCTCAATCAAACACCTCCGCTTTACAAGCATGAACAAAAAGACGAGATAGAAGATTTTGCCATCAAGCAATTATCCATGTGGTCTATGATGATGAACAACAACTCTAAAATAGTATAATAATGAAAGAAAATGAATCCAACCTAAGGCAGCAAATAACAGACTTGTCGAAAACGCTGAAGTTGCCTTCCATTCGCAAAACATTGCAAGATACCACACAGGAAGCTGTTTGCCACTCCTGGAGCTATGAACAGTTCCTCTTCACCCTGCTTCAGAATGAAGATGCACATCGAGAAGAGAATCGTAAAAAAGCTCATGTTAAACGTGCCGGATTCCCTCAGTATAAATACCTGCAGGAATTGAACCGGGAAGAACTGCCCGATGATGTAAGAATCGTATTGCCTGAATTAGAAACTCTTGAGTTTATTAAAAACGCTCAGAATATAGTCCTTGCCGGCAATCCGGGAACCGGAAAAACCCATATAACCATCGGCCTTGGTATTAATGCCTGTAAAATGGGATATAATGTGTTGTTTACTTCCATCCCCCAGTTGCTTACTCAGATCCGGGAATGCCGTTCGGCCAGAACGCTGCACCAGCTGGAGTTGAAGTTTATTAAATACGATCTGGTAATATGTGATGAGTTTGGTTATGTATCCTTTAACAAAGATGGTGCTGAAGCCTTGTTCAATCACCTTTCCTTAAGGACTGGACGAAAAGCAACAATTATTACTACCAATCTGGCTTTCGATCGATGGAAAGAAATCTTCGGAGATCCAATCCTCACGGCCGCAATGGTAGATAGATTAACCCATAAAGCATATCTAATAAATATGAACGGTGATTCTTTTAGAATGAAAGAAACTCAAAAATGGATCAAAAATAAAAGAATCTAACCTGCGTTTAGATAACTTTTTTTATCTTCGCAAACAATGAGCACTGGTATACTTTTCAACTGGAATATGGTATACTTTTCAATTGTTATATACAGTAATAACAATATTTGAATTATTAGCATTATTACATACTTGACCAACACCACATGCCGCAAATATGCCAAATGGTGTACATCGGACAAACATCCTTTCAATATATTTGGTGAGAGAATTTAATAGTCTTTTCGCATCTTTATCATTTAAATTATTATTTAAATATTTAAGGGTTTCTTTATAAAGAACCGGAGACGCCAAAAATATAGCTTCATGGAATATTAAATCTTTAATTAGATCTCCAAATAGAGTTTCATTTGAAAGAATATCATTTAATTTATTTATAGGAAACAACGGAGTCCTAAAAACAAAGGTATCGAATGGCCTATACATCATATACATTGTATTAACTTAATAACATACATTCGTCCCAATATGGCTCTGATGGATGAAGTACTGAAAGAAAGAATAATCCTATTCCAGAAATTCCACTTAAAAAGGACCGATTTTTAAGAATTTCTATTTTCTTCTCTTCATTATTATACAAGTCTGTAACGTATCCAGCAAATATATTCTCTTCCTTAGCCATACCTAATGTTTCACAAAGCCAAAATGAAGCTGCATTTTTAAATTCATCATTACCACTCAAATGATATAATCGATTATAAATATGAGATATTCCAGCGGTACCGTGGCATAAGCATGCATCTTTAATACCCATATCAATCAAGCTTTTCCGATACGTGGTTTGAATTAAAATATCCAGAGATTCTTCTTCCAAAAACATTATCTCATCAAAGCCCAATAATGATGCCTTATATAGAGCATAACCCACTGATAAGTCGCCATAACACCATCCCAGTCTTGTTTCATGGTTGTTATTTAATGATAATTTAGTTTTATCCGATTCCTCAATATCTGAGTATATACCGGGAAAGTATGACTTAAATTTTCCTAAAACACGTTTGTGAGAAAGCAGGTACAAAGATGATTTTATTATCAAACGCGACAATAAATCTTTTTTTATATTTATATCGTAAAGTTTTATAAAAAAAAGTATAAGTCCAGGAATACCGTGAGCAATACCTAAATTGTAACCAAGCCGATGATTCTTATAGTCAACAATCGACATCCATTTGACTAATCCGTCTTCTTCTATTCTCTTTGCAGCCATTTGTTCAACCATTTCCTCCAGATATGTGTAGCATTTTTCATTATTTCCATATAAATATCTATTATAAAAGTAGATGCCTATGTTTATAACTCCATTTAGACAATCATATCTATTATTATTTATAAACAAGAATAATGACTCGTACAAACTCTCATCCAAATCACGAAAATAATCTTCCGAATCAATATCAATCATGTTATGAAGAGAAAGATGTTGAATCATCCATCCTAATTCTGAGATAATTGTAATATCCTTATAATCGTTCAAAGGCGTACTGAATATCTCATCTGTCATATCAACGATATTATCGATGTAAGTAGTAAGATCTAGATCCGAATTATTACTCAGTTGTGAATAATATGCAAGAAAAAGGCATATCCCAGATTCTCCTGTAAATAGGTCAGGCACTTTAAAATCTGCTTCATGTTGTGTAAGCGCAGAAAAGATTTCATTAATCTTCCCGTCAACTTGATCGTGCAATTCTTTATTTATTATTGGTATCCAATTCATAAATGTGTTTTATAGCGGTTTCTAGTATATTATCTTTATTGTTTTGTATCGATTCCAAAGTTCTTTTGACAGTGATATCCGGAAATATTCCCTTCCCATGATAGCCGGAGAAATCTTTTATAATAGACATATTAAATGCGTACACTGGGAGATTGAGTATCCCAACATCCCCATTTGTTCCAATCGTAGGTTCTCCTATAAGTGTGCCTATTTTATTTCTTTTCAGAATTTCAATAATAGTCTCTGCATAACTCATCGCTTTATGGTTTATCAAAACAGATACTGGTGTATTAATATAATCACTCGTCTTAGGCAAGTATTCGACACCCCTATCATATATGACCTTTTCTTGATTGGGGTAGTAATATATTGGACGACCAAAGTCACCCCATCTTATTGAATCTACATAAAAATGCGGTATGATACTATCAGTTACATTGTAATCGGGATATCCTCTTATATCTAATATAATCCCTTTTGCATTCTTAAATTCTTCAATATACTCTTTAAAAACGCTATAAGTGGCATCCGGGCCTTTGTGCGTTAAATTTATATGATAAATATTATTATCTAGTCTTTTAATAAAGTAAGGATATTCCTCTTTGTATATTATATCATCATTATAATTTGCAAAAAGCCTAACAAACTCACTTTCATTATTTATTTTTTTGAACTCTAGACTAAGGAGTGAATCTTTAGTAAATCCACCCAAAAGTCTTTCTCTTAATAGAGCTTCATACTTCCCTTGTTTTGTTGATGCAGAAACTAAATCCCATTTCTTCTCAATTAATTTATCTATAGGAATATCATTTACCGAGACAAGAACATCCCCTATCGACAACCTGTCAGTTAATGTGTCAGGAACCTCTCTAAGATATATTTTGTCTTCACACCAATCGAGTTTTATATCAGGAATATAATATTGTAAAACCATAGCAGCAATACCACCAACGTATCCTCCTTTATTAACTGAAATATGTGAATCATGGACATAACTCAACATATTATTGACCACATCATAGTATTCAAATTGATCTTTACATTTTACTGCATTTATCAACGAAGTTTTAAGAACATCATCCCATTTTATATTTAGCCCGTCTTCTTCAAAATATGGATAAAAGTGTCGAATAATATTCCATCGCACTATAATATCTGCCATCCTAAAATGGTAATCCTGTAAAAAAGCAAATTTTTTTTCTGGTTTTCCAAAAGCTAATTTCAAGAAACTTTCTGTTGCCAGCTTAAATTTAATCTTTTTTATATCTTTTTTTAGTTGATTCAGTTTATCCGAAGGCTGGCTATGCTGGTAAGAAATTGAAAGAGGCATATAAGCATTCATATTGCCGTTTAACGGAAGAGAATACATAGAATCAGGCGTAGGTAAGTTAATTCTTTGTTTGGCATTGTAACTTATAATATCACTATGAAAAATATTGTTGTACAACCGAATTCCTATTCCATAATGCTCCCAAGCATAACTTTCGTTTGCATTTGCAGATACACTTTTTGAATTATCTGGCGTATCAAAGGATAATTCAGGAACAATTGGCGTAAAGATTTTTAGAATTTTATTTCTAAACTCTGTTTCTGTTTCTGAATCTATAACTTTATTTGAAGCAAACACAAGGAATCGGTACCAGTCTATATAATCTATCTCCCTAAGAACTTGTTGATTAGGATAAAAATACCTTGAATATCCATATAGTTTAGCTAAAGAACCAATATTACTTAATTCTTGATTCGATAAATTATCTATTTTCTTCCACTCATTCTTAGTTTTAGAGTACATATTTAAAGATATGGGTATGAGGAAGGTTACCAACAGACCAATTATTTTATATTTAGTTTTCATAGAATAGCTTAAAATGTTAAAAATTACCCGTCAGATATTCCACATCTGACGGGGTTGGCTTAGTGTCTGATTTAGAAACAAATAAGTGCTGTATTATAGTACCCTGTTGCATTTACTGCACAAGAGTTTTTACTCCCTGTTCCATAACAGCCTCCTCCATTAAAGTAAGTTCCACATACTCTGGAATCCCACAAGCCTCCTTCTAACTGTTTCATTTCATTATCATTAAGATTGGTAATAGTTTCTTTGTTTAATGACAATTTTTTTAACTTTTTCATGATAAAATGAATTTAATTTACTTTACAGAATTTATTTATAACAGTTGATCGGTCTGTTATTCATCGCCCTATAACTTTGCAATGACTATTTAGTATCGATAACTAAAATTAGTAATATTAAAGTTTCTATTGTGATCAAGTTCTCACAAACCAAAACCTTTTTCATCTTTAAATACCAATCGCATAAAGAATTTTTCACTATCAAAAATTAATAGCCCATTGCAAAATAATACTTTTAGAACAACTTTGCAGAATGAACTAAAGATATCCACTTTTTCCATAATCCATACAATTTGTAGATTAACTTAAAATTATTACTTGTTTTAATTTTAGTACAAAGAATAATATATCCTTCGAACATAGAATAAATTAGTTACTCCAAAACTAAGCACTAAATTTGGTTCAATACCCATAAAGCTGGTCACTTTTCGGTCACTTTTGTTCACTTTTGTTCATTAATTGATCACAAATGAGTTTTACGGCTAGATTGTTGTTATAAAATCATCTAAATCTGTTGCGGGGCAATCGCAACGGTTTATTTTTTCTAGTAATCTTTTTCGGCTCATAGAGACTGCCGATTTGGTTCTGCCTATAATTTTTGCGATGGAAGTTACAGAAAAACCTGCTTTAAGGAGATAGCAGACGCGGAGTTCTGTTTCGGAAATTTGTTCACAACAGCTTTTTAAGCGTACCGCAAAGTTGTTATATATATTATTTAATTCCAGTTCTAACGTGATCCAGTCTTCCTGGGTCATCATTTTCCCTTTTTCGTCGCTACTTATTTCTTTAAGCTTCAAATAAATTTCAGTTTGAATAAAATTCATCTCACGTAAATCTTCTTCATTCGAAAGATTAATAATATGAGTATTCTCCTTTTCTTTTAATATTGTACGAGCTTGATAAAGTCTTCTTGAAATGTAAATTATAAACGCTAATAAAAAACCTAAGAGTATTATAAGCAATTGATTCAAGTCTTTATGCGTTATATCTTCATGACTACAGGCAGAGAAAAAAAACAGAAATACAAAAAGAAAAATCCACTGAATGAAATTGAATTGGTAACCTATAATAGGCAATCGGGTGTTTTTCATTACATTATTATTAAAGGTTGTTACAAATAACTAATACTAGTCGCTCCAAATGTATCAATTAATTTATTAATAGCACAAGCTATTTAATAAATTAATCATAAAAAATGTCAATATTGAATGAATCATCTTAGATGGTGGGTTGTAAAGAGACATTGCTGTGTTGAAGAAATTATAAGGAATGAATTAGCAAAAATACAATGGAGAACTAGTGATGTTGACTATATAATTAGTATCTTTACAAACGAACAACTAATCGTTGGACCTAGGTCCAACAATATATTGACCTGGGTCCAACGATATCTCAACCATGGTCCAACGAAAAGTAGACCTAGGTCCAACGATTAGCAGTTCGGCATAAAATCGATTAGTTACAATAGGATCAACAATTAAATATATAGGTATGGCTGCTAACTACAGGTTGTATAAAAATCCCCCAACAAATGGGGAAGAGAGTAAAGGTGAATTACATGCACGGATCGTACCTTCCATGACGGTGGATATCAACTATCTTGCTACGGAAATATCACACCAGTCGTCATTCTGTTCGGCAGATGTCAAGGGGATGCTGGAGGCTTTTACGTCGCTTATTATAACGCATCTTAAGAACGGTAAGAATGTAAATCTGGATGGATTGGGGCATTATTCCGTTTCGCTGAAATGTCCGGCGGGAGTTACTAAAGAATCGCAGATAAGATCGGGCTCAATTAGTTTTAAGAACGTCAATTTCCGTTGCTCGCCAACTATGAAGTCGGCTTTAAGCTCCATGACCCTGGAACGGAAAACATCGGAAAAGAAAGAGGTGAAGACTGAAGAACAAAGACTCCGGCAGATACTGAACGAACTGCAGGTGACCCGCGCTATCTCTACGAGTCGTTGTATGGCAATTAACCAGTGCTCGAAGGAAATTGCATTGGCCGATATAAAGAAACTGATCGAACAAAACAAACTCGAAAAAGTAGGTAGCGGCAGGAGTGTACTATATCTAAGGCAATTAGTCTAATTTCAGAAGGAAAAGAGATATATTCGAGGTAAGTATTTTAAACAAAAAATCCACCGTTCTTTCATCTAAGAACGGTGGATTTTGTATGATTGGGTCCTGGCAATTAGCTCAGCAAGCGTTTTACGGTTTCGGAGATCATGCGGCCTTCGGCTTTTCCCGCCAGTGTTTTGGTGGCCATGCCCATCACCTTGCCCATATCCTTGGCTCCGGCGGCACCTGTCTGCTCGATGATTGCTTTCAAAGCCTGCTCAAGCTCTTCGGCACTCATCTGTTTGGGCAGATATACTTCGATACAAGCGGCTTCGCTCAATTCATCCTGAGCAAGTTCGGGACGGCCCTGAGTTACGTAGATTTCTGCGCTTTCCTTACGTTGCTTAATCATCTTCTGCAAGATTTTAACTGCAGCTTCGTCGCTCAGCTCTCCATCGCTTCCCTTGGCTGTTTTCGCTTCAAGAAATTCTTTCTTTACTCCGCGCAATGCCTGCAAACGGATTTTATCTTTGGCCAGCATCGCTGCTTTAATGTCGGCACTTACCTGATCAAATAGATTCATATCTTTATTATTTTACAAACAGTTCATTCATTAACGGAAACGGATCACCGGTCCGTTGTTTTCGGGCGTTTCCTTCTTTTCAGTTACCTGGATACTCTCTTCCTGTATAACCGGCGCTATTACCTCTTCGCGGGTTGTTTTGGAACGGGCACGGGTAATTATCTTCGGATCGCGGCTATAGGTAGGATTCTCTTCCATCAATACGATAAAGGCGTCGTCGTCCATCTCTTCTGTAGAGAGAATAACGGCTTTCGCTCTGGTGGAAGCACGACGCATCCGCTGACCGGAAGCTCCGTAGTATTTGTCAATCAGGTCCTTCTCTTCCTGCTCCTTGCGCAGGCGATCTTCTTCCTGACGGAGTTCTTCTTCAGACATCCGCGAGTTTTCGGCTCTTCTCCGATCGGCAATCTGAGGAATATCCTCCACGCCGAATCCGGTTGCCAGAATGGTGATCTTCACCTTGTTTCCAAGGGTGTTATCAAGGGTAGTACCCCAGATAACCTCGATATCCCGTCCAAAACGCGACATAAAGTCGTGTACGTCGTTCATCTCTTCCATACGAAGTTCGGTGTCTTCGCAGAAGGAAACGTTAAACAGGATCTTCTTGGCATTAAATATATCGTTGTTGTTAAGCAACGGCGAGTTAAGCGCATCTTCGATAGATTTGCGCACCCGGCCTTCGCCTTCGCCGTATCCGCGGCTCATCAGGGCCACTCCCCCGTCTTTCATGGTTGTTTTCACATCCGCGAAGTCCAGGTTGATAAGTCCCGGCAGGGTAATAATCTCGGCAATACTTTTTGCTGCAATCGTAAGCGTATCATCGGCCTTGCCAAAAGCATTGGTAATGGAAAGGTCGGCATATATTTCGCGCAGGCGTTCGTTGTTGATAACCAAAAGTGCGTCTACATTCTTGCTTATCTCTTCAACACCGTTAAGTGCCTGTATAATTTTGCGTTCGCCTTCAAATACAAAGGGAATGGTAACAATACCCACCGTAAGGATACCCATGTCTTTGGCAATACGGGCAATAACAGGAGCTGCTCCGGTTCCGGTTCCGCCTCCCATCCCTGCCGTAATGAATACCATCTTGGTTCCGTCACTAAGCATCTTCCGGATATCATCAAGGCTCTCTTCGGCAGCCATCATGGCCCGCTCGGGTTTATTGCCGGCTCCCAGTCCCTGGGTGATCTCGCGTCCCAAAGTTATCTTGACAGGAACATCCGATCTGAGAAGCGCCTGATTATCGGTATTACATAATACAAATGTAACATCATGAATACCTTCTTTATACATATGGGTTACGGCGTTACCGCCACCCCCTCCTACTCCAATCACTTTAATGATGGATGGACTATCCGTAGGATAATTGAATTCTAATATTGTATCGTCCATGTGTTCAGTTATTATATTACAATTGCTTATGACTTATCTTCGCTATCATCAAAAAGATTCCGTGTCATGCTGTCAAACTTGGATGAAAGGTTCTTTAAAAGCCCGCCCTGTTTCTTTTCCGGTTTGGGTTTTGACGGCTTAACGGGTTCACTCTTCGGCATGGACGGTACCTCTACCGGCTCAATCAGGAAGGCCTCTGGTTCTGCAGCATAGGCTTTCGGCACAAAGCCGGCACAGTTTTCGGTTCCGTTCAGCAACAAGCCTACGGCCGATGCATACGAAGGATTCCCTGCTTCCAGGTCGCCGCTGGCCACAATCCCTCTGCGGGTAGCCGCGTAACGTACCTCCATTTTAGTGCGCTTGCGTATTACTTCGGGCAGACTTTTTAACGCTGCTCCACCTCCTGTAATAACGATACCTGCTCCTAACGTTCCCTCCATCTCGATGGCATCCAGTCTGGCGTACACATTCTCAAGAATTTCTCCCATACGTGCCTCAACCACGTTGTTGAGATCCGATAGCTTGATTTCACGCATACCCAAGCCGTCGGCCTGACTTACCTGGATGGATTGGTCGTTATCCTGATCCATCATGGCACTTCCGTAGGTTTGTTTTACCCTTTCGGCTTCGCTTTCAGGCAGATGCAGACTGGTTATATCTCTTGTGATCAGATTGCTTCCCAACGGAATAACAGAAAGATGCAGCAGTTTTCCTCCCTTATAAACGGTAAGTGTTGTAACGCCGGCTCCAAAACCGATCAGCGCACATCCCAGATCGCGTTCGTCGTCGTTCAGAACGGCATCGCTAAGGGCAAGGGGTGAGACAATAATTCCGGCAATGGTTATCTGGGCTCTTTCGGCGATACTGTTTATGATATGTCGCTTCAGCGAAGGACGGCCCACAATAAGCTTATATTTTGCTTCGATGCGTGTGCAGGGAATGCCCACCGGATTGGCCTCGGGTTTGTTATCCAGGTAATATACGGGAGACACCGCAGCCAGC
This sequence comes from Macellibacteroides fermentans, assembly GCF_013409575.1. Taxonomy (NCBI): domain Bacteria; kingdom Pseudomonadati; phylum Bacteroidota; class Bacteroidia; order Bacteroidales; family Porphyromonadaceae; genus Macellibacteroides; species Macellibacteroides fermentans. Next base: position 224,128 of record NZ_JACCCY010000003.1, read on the forward strand.
ACATCCAGCATATCGGGATGGAAGTTGAGGCATTCTGCATGCAGCGAAGAGATGATCTCGTCCGTCACCACTCCTTCCGTACCAAGTACACGGGGTACTGTGTGGTTGATTGAACGGAGTGACTGTCCGCCTACGCCTACGTACACCTTCTCTATCTTTGCCTCGTGAAGCTTGTTTTCAAGTTTCCTTACCAGGCGTTTAATTTTATTGGCTGTTTCTTCCACATTATATACACATCCCCTCCGGATGCAGTTACCGGAGTTTTCAACTTCGTAGGCAATTATGGAAAGAACTCCGTGCTCGTTCTTCTTTCCCACCATCCCGACTATCCGGGAGGTACCTAGATCAATAGCTGCTATAAAGTCTGTGTATGCCATATCATTTATTTTTTTGTACAAACAATCTGATTCTTATATTTTAAACTGATTACACTGTATTTCTCCCATCCTACGATAGGGATGGCCTGATCGTAAAACAGCTTCAGGTTCTGAAACTTGGTTTCAAAATCGTCCAGTGTACCTAATACGATCCGGTGACTTCCCACCCGGGGTATAAGTTCTGTTTCGCCGTCGGGATGAACAAATATCTGGTCAATCTGATCATTCCAGAACTCATCCTTTTGCAAAAATAATGCAAATTTATATAAATCGGTAATAGCCAGCTCTTTTTCTATGTAACCGGTTGCAATTGGTACGTGGGCCACGTAGCGGGGACTAACTGGCATGGTGCTGCCTTCGTTATCCACATAATAGTTACCCCGCACACTCATAATGCGCAGAATGGGTACTTTCTGCGTTACCTCCAGCTTGACTGTTCCGGAAGGGGTGTTATAGGCTTCCACCCGGGCTATCATCTGGTTCTTGAGCAGTTCGGCCTCAATCTTGTTGGTGTTAACCTTTCTTGCCCGTTTGTCGATGGGGTTCAGATCGGCTTGCCTGAGTATGGCTATGATATCTGATTCGCTCACAAAGTGTTTGTCGAGGCTGTCTTCCACCACAATCTCCAGGTCGTGACAACGAGGGTTGTGTCTCTTTTCCCTGAAATAGAAAGAGACAAACACGATGTAGGCAAACAACAACGTGGCAACTACTATGGATAATGCGCGGATCACCGTTTTTCCAATATTTGTTTTACAGGTTCAACCAACCGGTCTATATCGCCGGCTCCAACCATCAGTACAACATCATACGCTCCTGCCTCGATGATACCGGGCAGTTCTGCTTTCGTGCAAAGCCTCTTTGCAGGGATAGTCACCCGGTCGAAGATGATGGACGAGGTTACTCCCGGAATGGGTTCTTCGCGTGCAGGGTAGATATCCAGCAGGATCAGTTCGTCCAGCAGCGAAAGACTGGCGGCAAACTCGGGTGCAAAATCGCGTGTACGGGTAAACAGGTGCGGCTGGAAGATACCGGTAACCTTTCTGCCGGCATAGAGTTCCTTCACCGACTGAATACTCGCCTTTAACTCTTCGGGGTGATGGGCATAATCGTCTATCAGCACACAACGGTCCGTTTTCATGCGGAAATCGAATCGGCGCTTTGGTCCCTGAAAGGTCTGCATGGCATCCTTTAATTCTTCTTCGGTAGCGCCGTTCAACCAGGCGATGGCCATGGCGGCTACGCCATTCTCTATATTTACTTTAACGGGAACTCCCAGTTCCACATCTTTGATTACTCCGTCCGGCGAAACAAAGTCGAACACAATGGTACCGTTTCCGATACGGATGTTTTCTGCATGGAAATCGCCATCCTCGGAAGCCGAATAGGTATAACATGAAACGCCTGTATTCAGTCTGGGAGTTACGGCAATGCCTTTGCGCATAAGCAGGCATCCGTCCGGACGAATCAGGGAGGTGAATTTCTCGAAGCTCTCGCGGTATGCCTCAGCCGTTCCGTAGATATCAAGATGGTCGGGGTCGGCCGACGTGATTACGGCCATATAGGGAGTGAGCCAGTGAAACGAACGGTCGTACTCGTCGGCTTCAATTACCGTAAGGTCGCTGGTTTCCGACAATAACAGGTTGCTGTCGTAGTTTTTCAGGATACCGCCCAGAAAAGCGTTGCAGCCCACATGCGATTGTTTAAGCAGATGCGCAATCATGGATGAGGTGGTTGTTTTACCATGGGTACCGGCCACACAGAGTCCGCGGGTACAACCGGTAATCTCGCCCAATACGCGGGCACGCTTCATTACTTCGAAGCCTGCCGACTGAAAATAACTTAGCTCCGTATGGGTGGAGGGTACAGCCGGGGTGTAGACTACCAGAGTTTCGAGGGGGTTGCGGCAGACTTCGGGAATCAGGTCCACGTTGTCGTCGTAATGAATCAAAGCTCCCTCCTCATTAAGTTGTTTTGTTAAATCGGACGGGGTTTTATCGTAACCTGCCACCAGCTTGCCTTTAGAAAGGAAATAGCGGATCAAGGCGCTCATTCCGATACCTCCGGCTCCTACAAAATATACCGATTTAATTTTATCTATATTCATCTTCGTTCTATCTTCTTGCAAGGTTCTGCACGAACCTTTCTTATTTATCAATAATATTTACAATCTCATCCACAATCCGTTCGGCACTCCGGTGCTGGGCCAGCAATTCGATATTCTTTCCGAGCATAGCCAGCTGCTTTTCATCGCGCACCACCTCAAGGGCCGTTGGGATGAGCCTCTCCCGCGCCTCGGCATCGGGTATCATGATGGCCGCATTCTTAACTACCAAAGCCAGGGCATTCTTAGTCTGATGATCTTCTGCCACGTTGGGCGAAGGTACCAGAATGACCGGTTTCCTTAAAAGGCATAGTTCTGAAATTGAACCTGCACCGGCTCTGGAGATAACCAGATCGGCCGCCGCATAGGCATAATCCATCCGTGTAATGAAGTCGGAACACCAGACCGGAATTCCATGATAGGCCTTCAGGTGTTTCAACGATTCTTCGTGGTAATTCTTACCTGTCTGCCAGATTACCTGCACATCTTCCAGGGTGTAAAGGGCATCCAGACCGGCAATGATACTTTGGTTGATGGTTCTTGCGCCCAGACTGCCTCCCACAACCAAGATGGTTTTGCGGTTCGGATCCAATCCGAAGAAACGGACGGCCTCCTCTTTTTTGGTGAGAGCCTCTTCCAGATCAGACCGTACCGGGTTACCGGTAACAATCAGTTTCTCGTAGGGAAAGAACTTCTCCATTCCTTCGTAGGCAACACAGATCTTGCGGGCACTGCGGGCCAGCAGCTTGTTGGTTACCCCGGCATACGAGTTCTGTTCCTGGATAAGCGTGGGGATTCCCTGCCGGCCTGCCATCCACAACGTGGGACCGCTGGCATATCCTCCTACTCCGATAGCGATATCGGGCTTAAATTCGCGGATGGTTTTACTTGCCAGGCGCAGACTTTTCAACAACTTCCCGATCACCTTGATGTTGTTCAGCTTATTGGACCGGTCGAATCCGCTTACCGGAAGTCCTACTATCGGATAACCCGCCGCCGGAACTTTTTCCATTTCCATACGGTCTTCCGCGCCTACAAACAAAATTTCGCACGACGGAAACCGTTTCCGCAGTGTGTTGGCAATGGATATAGCCGGGAATATATGTCCTCCCGTTCCACCGCCACTTATCATAATCCGATACGTTCTCATATCTTATTCTACGATTGTTTCAAGTTCTTTTATTGTTTTCACCGCCGTGTTATCCTCTTCGGTTTCCGGCTCCTCCGAAACTTCCGCCTCTTCGGGTCCCTCCTCCGTAGTATCCTCTTCTCCCATACCGGCTCCAAAACGGCTCACGCTGAGAATGATGCCGAAATAGATACAGGTGATAACCGTGGAGGTTCCCCCACGACTGATAAGAGGCAACGGCTGACCGGTTACAGGTATTAGGTTTACTGCCACCGCCATGTTGGCAAGTGCCTGTGTAACCACCAGCAACCCGCAGCCCAGCACCAGAAATTTAGGAAACAGCTTATCGCACCGCCGGGCAATCATACCTGCCCTGATAAGCAGCATGATGTAGAGTAACAATACGAACACCCCTCCTACAACTCCCAGCTCTTCTATAATGATGGCATAGATAAAATCTGAATAGGCCTGGGGTAAGAAATCGCGTTGCTGACCGTGACCGGGCAGTTGGCCGATAATTCCTCCGCGGGCAATGGCTATTTTGGCATGGGATACCTGGTAATTGTCGTCGTTGATTACATAGGTTTCACCCTCTTTAAAATCACTCTTGTGGTTGAAGTCGGCAATACGTGCTTTCCAGGTCTGGGCACGGTTAGGCAGGTACTTCATTGCACTGTCGGGCATAAAGATGAGGGCGGCTCCTAAAAAGGAAAAGACCAGAATAAGAACGGCCATTAGCTTAAACAGCAGTCTGAGTGGGATCTGTCCTACAAACATCAACAGAAAACACACCCCAAAGAGCATAAATGCCGTGGAGAAGTTTTCGGGAAGAATCAACACACAGATAATTCCGACACCTAACAAAAGCCATTTGAATAGCTGCACATCCGTAAACTTGTTACGTTTGCTCAGCAAGAAGGCAACATAAACCACCGACGATAGTTTTCCGAATTCCGACGGCTGGAACTGCACTCCGAAAAGCTCCAACCAACGATGGGCGTCGTTGGCACTCACGCCGATAAACGGAGTGATAAGCAGCATCAGTACAGACAGCGGAAGTAAAGCGATGAATGCCGAGAAAAATTTGTAAGGGATGTTATGCAGTAGTATAACCACAACAAATCCGCCCAGCAAAAAAGTGGCATGGCGCACTATGGGAGCCCAGTGATTTGCGTTTTTATACGCAATTGTACTGGTTGCGCTAAAAACTTCGACCACCGAGACCAGGCACAGGAACATGAAAATGATCCATATCACCCTGTCGCCCTTAAATAGTTTACTTGCCAGATCCATAAATAATCCGCTGTTTTATAAGTTTAGCACACAAGCTTTGAACTGGTTGCCTCTGTCTTCATAATTTTTGAAAAGGTCGAAACTAGCACAACAGGGCGACAACAATACCGTATCTCCCTTACTGGCCAGTTTATATGCTTTGGAGATGGCCTCTTCCATCGACTGCGCATCTTCAATAACCGGCACCTTCCCATCAAAGAACGCATGCAACTTGGTATTGTCTACACCCAGAAAGATCAGGGAGTGCACCTTGTTTATCACCAGTTCTTCAATTTCGGTGTAGTCGTTTCCTTTATCCGTTCCTCCCAGGATAAGCACAACGGGTGTATTCATACTCTGCAGGGCGTACCAGCAGGAGTTTACGTTTGTAGCTTTGGAATCATTGATATAATCGACACCACGAACACGGGCCACCTTTTCCAATCTGTGCTCCACGCCGGCAAAGTCGCTCAGCGAAGCACGTATCTCATCGTCTTTGATGTCCGTCACCTTTGCAGCAATACCCGAAGCCAGCGAATTATATAGATTGTGCGTACCCGTTAATGCTAACTGATCCTGATCCATTGTAAATATTCCGTTATCTGTTTCAATTACTATTTGTTTGTTCTCTGTGAATGCTTTTACGCCCTCCTTTTTTGTTTCAGAAAAAGGATACAACGCAGCTTTGGGATTATGCTTTGCTATCTCACGGGCAATCACGGGATCGTCGTTCCAATAGATAAAGACATCTTCCTCCGTTTGATTCTGAATGATGCGGAATTTAGAGTCCACATAATTCTGAAATTCATAATTATAGCGGTCCAGATGGTCTGGAGTTATATTCATTAATATGGCAACATCGGCCTTAAAGTCGTACATGTTGTCCAGCTGGAAACTGCTTAGTTCAAGCACATAGTATGCGTGCGGCTGCTCTGCAACCTGTAACGCCAGACTGTTTCCCACGTTTCCGGCAAGTCCCACATCGAGTCCGGCCTGCTTAAGGATATGGTATGTAAGCATCGTGGTAGTGGTTTTGCCGTTACTACCGGTAATACATATCATTTTGGAGTTGGTATACCTTCCTGCAAATTCTATTTCAGAAATAATGGAGGTACCCTTTTCCTTCAGTTTCTTAATGATGGCTGCTTTGTCGGGAATACCGGGACTCTTTACTATTTCGTCTGCTGCAAGAACAATCGATTCCGTGTGCTGCCCCTCTTCCCAGGCGATGCCACGTGCATCCATCATCTCTTTGTAAACGGGTTTAATGACCGATAAATCCGAAACAAACACATCATACCCTTTGGCTTTAGCCAGCACAGCAGCACCTGTTCCACTTTCGCCGGCTCCCAAAATTACCATCTTTTTACCCATCTTTATCTCATCTTTAAAGTGACAATTGTAATAACAGCCAGAATAATGCCGATAAGCCAGAACCTTACTACGATTTTAGATTCGGGTACCACATTGAACGGCTTTTGCAACAGGGCTTCGATGCCTGCATTTCCGGGTTTCTGGAAATGGTGATGCAACGGAGTCATCTTAAAAATGCGTTTTCCAACGCCATATTTCTTTTTCGTGTATTTAAAGTAAGCTACCTGCATCATCACCGATATGCTTTCTGCGAAAAAGATACCACAAAGTATCGGGATAAGCAACTCTTTACGTATAATAATGGCGAATACTGCAATAATACCACCGAGGGTAAGACTGCCGGTATCTCCCATAAATACCTGGGCGGGATAGGAATTATACCAAAGGAAGCCAACGGTGGCTCCGATGAATGCGGCGGCAAACACCACCAGCTCTTCTGCTCCCGGAATAAACATGATGTTGAGGAATGAGGCAAATTCAAAGTGGGAAGACATATAGGCCAACACGCCCAACGCCACCCCGATGATAGCCGAACTTCCGGCCGCCAGTCCGTCCAGACCGTCGGTAAGGTTTGCTCCGTTGGATACGGCGGTAACCACAAAGATGGTCATCAGCACAAATACCAGCCATGCGGCTTCCACTTTATATTCGCCTGCCCAATCCACCAGTTTTGCATAGTCGAAGTTGTTGTTCTTCAGGAACGGAATGGTGGTTTTGGTCGACTTGGTCTCCACCTGATGGTAATTAACCTCTTCGATGACGTTGTTGCGGCGCACCTCCATATTCTCCTTGATTACCACATCCGGACTAAGATACAGGGTTACCCCCACAATAAGTCCGAGGCCTACCTGACCCACAATCTTAAAACGGCCATGCAGCCCCTCTTTGTTTTTACGGAACACCTTGATGTAATCGTCGAGGAAGCCGATGGATCCCAGCCAAAGTGTGGTGACAATCATCAGCAACAGGTAAATATTGTTTAATTTGGCGCAAAGAATCGTTGGCACCAGAATGGCTATGATTATGATGATCCCTCCCATGGTGGGGGTTCCTTTCTTACTCATCTGACCTTCCAACCCCAGGTTGCGGACTGTCTCACCAATCTGGAGCATCTGCAACCGGTTGATAATACGGCGACCGATGGCTGTAGAAATAAACAGCGATAATATTAATGCCAGTCCCGATCGGAACGAAACATATTTGAACATGCCGGCACCCGGGAAATCAAGCTGATCCAAAAAATTAAAAAGATAGTATAACATGCGCTTGCCTTTATTGTTTTTGTTGTGTTCCGAATATCTCTCTCACTATTTCGCGGTCGTCGAAATGATGTTTCACCCCCTTCACATCCTGATAATCTTCGTGCCCTTTACCGGCAATAAGAATCACATCGCCCTTTTTTGCGAGTAAGGCGGCGGTTTTAATGGCCTGACTACGATCCGTAATGCAAAGGGTACGTTGCTTCTCTTCGTTGTTCAACCCGGCTACCATATCATTTATGATATCTTCGGGTTCTTCGAATCGGGGGTTATCTGAGGTAAGGATCACCTGGTCGCTCAGCTTCACAGCCTCTTTGGCCATCAGGGGACGCTTGCCTTTATCTCTGTTTCCTCCGGCACCTACCACGGTAAGGATACGGCCTCTGCTATCAAGGACTTCATGTATACCGTTGAGCACATTGTTAAGGGCATCGGGCGTATGGGCATAATCCACAATGGCCGTATATCCCAGAGGAGACTGGATGGTTTCGAAACGTCCCGACACCGAATGTAACGTACTTAGGGCAAGCAGCACCTCTTCGGGTTCTTTTCCCAAAGCAACTGCCGCTCCGTAAACCGCCAGTAAGTTGTAAGCATTGAAACGGCCTACAAAATGCACCATCACCTCCTTGTCGTTGATGGTAAGCAGGGTACCTTCGAAATGGGATTCGAGGATTCGGCCTTTTACATCTGCCAGCGTGCGCAACGAATAGGTGAGTTTCGTGGCAGCCGTGTTCTGAAGCATGACCAGTCCCGATTTATCATCGGCATTGGTAAGGGCGAATGCCGATGCAGGCAGGTTATCAAAGAACTGCTTTTTTGCCTTCAGGTAGTTTTCTACCGTAAGGTGGTAATCGAGGTGATCGCGGGTAAGGTTCGTGAATATGCCGCCATCGAAGGAGATTCCGCTGATGCGCTTCTGATCTACTGCATGGGAGCTGACCTCCATAAACAGATACTCGCATCCGGCATCAACCATACGCGCCATCAGTTCGTGCAAAGTAAGTGCATCGGGGGTGGTATGGGTGGCGGGAACGGCTTCGCCGTCTATATAATTGCACACGGTGGAAAGCAGACCTGCCTTGTGGCCCATCTTCCGGAACATGTCGTATAGTAACGTAGCAATGGTAGTTTTTCCGTTGGTACCGGTAACCCCTACAACCACAAGGTTATCTGAAGGGAACTCGTACCAGGCCGACGCCAGCTTACCCAAAGCTTCGGCTGTATCGGGAACCACAATATAAGTAACGGTTTCGGATAAAGCAGCCGGTAATACTTCGCACACAATTGCCCTGGCTCCGTTGGCAATCGCCACCGGGATGTAATCGTGTCCGTCGGAGGCAGTCCCCTTAACGGCTACAAACAGACTGCCATCCGTAACTTTACGTGAATCGGCAGCTATACTCTGTATATGTAAATCATCGGTACCTGTAAGATTCTGAACTTGCAGCACCTTCATCAAGCTTTTCAGTTCCATAAGCTTTTTTATCATTTAATTCAAAACAATAGCAATCGTTTGTCCCTTTATTGCCCGGCTTCCCGGAGGAATGGACTGGGAGGTGACTTTCCCCATTCCGGAGATGGAGACTCTCAATCCCTGGTTTTCGAGCAAGAAGACAGCGTCTTTGGCCCCCATTCCTACTACGTGAGGGACAACGCCCTTCTTTTCCGATACATTTTTCAGACTTATGCCGGTCTCCTTTATACCGGTCATCACCCAGGGACTTTCCACACTATCGGTACCCAGACGGATTCCGAATTGTTTCATTACATTTTCCAACGCCTGCAGATCGCCTCCTTTTACCTGAGGGATTTTAACTGCCGCAGAATCTGCGGGCATCTTATCCAGGTTGTAGGAAACCGTTCCGGCAAATATCTTTTCGGCGATGGATTTAAAAACACCTCCCGCCATGGTTCCTCCCGAAGGATATCCGATACGGGGCCTGCGTATCACCACAATACAGGAATATACAGGCTTGTCGGCAGGAAAATAACCACAGAAGGAGACCTGGTGACTGACTCCCGCGGCTTTGTAACCGGCCGATCCCTGCGATAGCTGAGCTGTTCCGGTCTTACCCGCAATGCTCACTATGTCCGAGCGTACCGCCTGTCCGGTTCCCTCTTCCACAACTCCTACCAGCATGCTTTTAATCTGCGTCAGGGTTTTCTCCGAACAGATAGCCGGGTTTAACACCTCGGTAGAAAAACTTTTCACCACTTCGCCATCGCGAAGAATCTCCTTGGTAAACATAGGGCGCACCTGTTTCCCCCCATTGGCGATGGCATTGAAAAAGGTGAGCGTATAGATGGGCGGTATCTGCGTTTCGTATCCGAACGACATCCAGGGCAGGGTGGTCTTTGACCAGTACCGTGTCGAGTCGGAGGGTTTACGTATCTTGGCCCTTCCCGCTCCGGGTATTTCGAGATTCAACGGGGTATTGATTCCGATACGGTACAACCCTTCCACAAATTTGGACGGGTTCTTTTCGTATCCTCTCAAAATCAGCTTGGCAACCCCGATATTGGACGAGTTCCAGATGGCCTTTTCGGCCGTTATCATATGATATCCGCCTTTATTGGCGTTATGGTCGGTCATCCGTGCCCCTTTATACATGAATATTCCATTCCCGGTGTCTACCGAATCGGTTGGCGTACAAACACCATCCTCCAGGGCAACCATCATGGATGCCACCTTAAAGGTGGATCCGGGTTCCGATTCGTCTGCCACCGCATGGTTTTTAGTCTCGCCGTAAATACCTTCACGAATACGGCCCATATTGGTGATCGCCTTGATTTCGCCGGTAGCTACCTCCATAACCACAGCCGTTCCCGACTCAGCATCAATTTCCTTTAGCATATCCACCAGCGACTTTTCGGTTATGTCCTGAATATCGATATCAATGGTGGTACGGATATCCATCCCGTTCACCGGTTCGATCTCGATCACGTTGGTCCACCCTCCCCCTACACGGCGTACGGAACTTAGTCCGGCCTGCCCCCGTAACAGGGAATCGTATTGAAGTTCCAGTCCGTTCTTTCCTTTGGTGGTACCGCCCTCTTCAATTTCGCCGTAAATATCGCCGATGGTTCGTGAAGCCAGCGAACCGAAGGGTTTCTGGCGCTGCACCATCTCTTTGGTATAAAAGCCGCTTTTGTACTTGCTTAAACGCAGGAACGGGTAGGTCTTTATCTCTTTCAGGTCGGTATAAGATACTCGTCCTTCATAGACCGGATACTGTCGGCTTTTACTTCTTAGTCCGCGTAACAAGTGTGCCTTATATCCTGCGGCTGTTCTGTTTTTTAGTTTTTTGGACAGGTAATACGATAGCGAATCCACATAATGCTTCAGTGTATCGGCTTGAAGTCCGTCGGCCTTAAAATCAATATACATGTAGTAACGGGGTACGCTGGTAGCCATCAATTTTCCGTCGGCAGAATAGATATTTCCTCTTCCAGGCAATACCAGCCGGTTGGGACGTTTCTGACTTTCGGCTACTTTTTCCCATTTTTCCTTCTCGACGAAGGCCGTATCGAACATACGCACAAGTATCCCTGTCACCACAAGCCCCAAGAGTAGTACGACAATAAAATAATAGGCCAGAATCCTATTATTTTTCGGCTCAATATCTTTAGGTTGATTCTCTTCGGCCATGGTTATTTATACAATTCATAGGGAGGAGTCTTCGCCCCTTCCAGTTCAACACCTTGTTCTTCAATAAGTAACTCTATTTGCGACTGACGGCTATTGCCGGTAAGTTCGGAAGAGATGGAAAGTGCTTCAAAGCGCACATCCCTGAGCTGCTGCTGCAACCGGTCTATTTCTCTCAGTTTTTGCATGCAGGTATATCTGTTTCCGATAAAGAAGAACATCAGAATTACGATCAGGACAATCATTCTTGTATGTTTGACGATAAAATCCTCTTTCAGGATTCCGCCTCCCAACACATACAAAAGCGAAAGCTTTTTTTCCTTTTTCCTTGTTTTCTTTTGCTTCTCGTCCATAGAAATCCGGTTTTACTTTACAGTTTTTCTGCTATCCGAAGCTTAGCACTGCGTGAACGCGGGTTTACCTCCACCTCTTCGGACGATGGAGTTATAACCTTGTTATTTATCAGGCGAAATGGAGACTGGATATTTCCAAAGAAATCCTGGCTGATCGTTCCTTCAAAGTTACCCGACTTAAAAAAATTCTTCACCAAACGGTCTTCGAGCGAATGGTAAGTCATCACCACCAGACGTCCCCCCGGTTTAAGAAGGCGCATGGCCTGCTGCAACATCTCCCGTAAAGCGCGCATCTCGTCGTTTACCTCAATCCGCAATGCCTGAAAAACCTGAGCAAGCATTTTTTTTTCTTTATCTTTTCCGATATAGGGTGTTATCAGGGCCAGAAATTCATCGGTCGTTTCAAGAGGTTTGGTTTCACGGGCTTTTACAATCACAGAGGCCAGTTTCCGCGAGTTCTTCAATTCACCATAAAGGTAAAAGAGGGTCGAAAGAGCCTCTTCCGTATAGGTATTTAAAATATCGGCGGCTGTTTTGCCGGCACGGGTATTCATCCGCATGTCCAGCATTCCCTGAAAACGGAAAGAGAAGCCCCGGTCTTTATCATCAAAATGATGGGAAGAAACTCCCAGATCGGCCAACAGTCCGTCTATTTCGGTCTCGCCATGGAAACGCATGAAGTTGGACAGGTAACGGAAATTACTGCGCACAAAAACAAAACGGTCGTCTTCCGGAATGTTATTTTCGGCATCCGCATCCTGATCAAAGCCATAAAGAGTTCCCTTTTTACCAAGTCTGCTGAGAATCTCTCTGGAATGTCCGCCTCCACCAAATGTTACATCCACATAGACCCCATCGGGCTTAATAGCCAGACCTTCCATGCACTCGTTAAGCATCACCGGAATATGATAGCAAACCTCCTTATTACTCATTTACATTTCTTTCTTTAAATCTTAATCTTAACCCTTAAAAGCAAATTACGCTTCTCTCAATCAGAAGGTAAAATTAAACATTTCCATAAGTATGCCACAATATTTAAACGAGAATTTCCCAAAAAGTTTTCAACAGTCACATAATACACTGAATATATGCACATTAAAGCATATGATCTAATCTATTAATCTCAATTTTTCACCAATAATATACTATATAAAAAAGGAAATGAAGTGTATTCTTTATTTTAGCCTTATTCCTGCCAAAAACGACTGACCCGAATTTGTCCTCATTTAATTAATACAGGTGTCCGTTTATTATTTCATCCATAAAATCCATAATCTAAAAATTAATTTAGATCAAAAACAGGGCATAAGATAACTGGATACATAATGAAACTAAAAATAAAGAGAAGCGGTTTTCTGTTTTTTAAGAAATAGCTATATCTTTGCCTCTGACAACGTAATGCATAATGGCAGAAAAACACATCGCGCAGATAAACATAAAACAAATTCTACGGCAAAAAGCGCCGAAGATTTCGGGAAAGATTCCCGGTTTTATTATAAATTATCTGATACGGACAGTCCATCAGGATGAACTAAATGATATCTTAAGACGGTACCACGATAAGCAGGGTGCCGATTTTATGAAAGAGCTGATTTCGTATTTCGACCTTACTCTGGAGTTGGTAAATCAAAACGATTTTTCGAAAGAAGGTCGTTATATTTTTGCATCCAACCATCCATTGGGAGGATTGGACGGAATATGCCTTTCGGCAGTCATAGGCAATAAATTTGACGGGAAAATAAGATACCTGGTAAACGATCTTCTTCTTTACCTCGAGAATTTAAAATCTATTTTTGTTCCTATAAACAAGCACGGTGGGCAGGCTAAACATGCAGCCCGTCTGATAGAGGATGCTTACGCGTCGGAAAATCAGATTATTACTTTTCCTGCGGGAATGTGCTCCCGCAAAATAAATGGGAAAATTCAGGATCTTGAGTGGAAAAAGTCTTTTATCCAAAAAGCGGTTGAGTACAAAAGAGACGTTGTTCCTGTTTACTTTGAAGGGCGAAACTCAAATTTTTTTTACCGGTTTGCCAATATTCGCAAGGCTTTGGGTATTAAGATGAACTACGAGATGATATATCTGCCTGATGAGATGTTTTCGAGCAAACACAAGACGTTTCGGATTTACTTCGGTAAACCGATTCCCTGGCAAACATTCGACACAAGCAAGAAACCTGCCGAATGGGCCGATTATGTAAAAGAAATTGTTTATAAACTTGCCGCAAAATAAGATATGATTATGCAAGAAATTTGTCAGCCTGTAGACAAGGCTATTATTAAAGCTGAATTAACGAAAGAAAAGAAGTTACGAAGCACTAATAAATCGAATAACGAGATCTATATAATTACGCATCACGACTCTCCTAATGTTATGCAGGAAATTGGCCGGCTACGGGAAATTGCCTTCAGATATTATGGTGGAGGCACGGGTCTGCCTGTGGATATCGACGAGTACGACACCATGGAAGATGCTTATCGCCAGCTCATTGTATGGGATCCGGTGGAAGAACAGATTTTAGGAGGCTATCGTTTCTTATGCGGATCGGATGTTAAATTCGATGAAAACGGAAAGCCCATGCTGGCGACCTCCCATTTGTTTAATTTCTCCGACAAGTTTGTAAAAGACTACCTTCCCTATACAGTGGAACTGGGCAGGTCTTTCGTAACCCTCGAATATCAATCCACCCGTTCGGGCTGTTCCAAAGGGCTATTTGTTTTAGACAATCTATGGGATGGTTTAGGTGCACTTTCGGTTGTAGATCCTACGCTAAAATATTACTTCGGCAAGGTAACAATGTACAATACCTATAACCCCGAAGCCCGTAATATGATTCTTTATTTTCTAAACCTTCATTTTAACGATCACGAAGATCTGGTGACTCCGGTGCATCCGCTGGAAACCGGGACGGACATAGATAAAATGAAGTCTTTATTTAAATACGATTGTTTTAAGGAAAACTACAAGGTACTAAACCAGGAGGTTCGAAAATTCGGAATTAATGTACCGCCGCTGGTTAATGCCTACATGAGTCTTTCGCCGAAAATGCGCGTGTTCGGCACAGCGATTAATCATGAGTTCGGAAATGTAGAAGAGACCGGCATCCTGATTGACATCAACGAAATTCTGGTTGAGAAAAAGAAAAGGCACATCGAAACCTTTCTCAAGGAAGAGTGCCAGGGTGCTGAATTAATTCGCAAAACTGAATAATAAGAAATGATAGATGAGAGATACATTGCATCTGTCACAAGGTATCTCTCATCGTCAAACTCCGCTCTGGCAAAGGGATCTGGCATCTAAAATGACAGATGACAGATGTTTTCAGTATTTTTCGCTACCAGACTGTTTATCCAATTCTACAGCACACGTATCCAAAGCCTGGTACCAGCTTTCGCCGAATTTACGGATTAAAGGCTCTTTCAGAAATTTAAATATACGTAATTCTTCTTTCCTTCCCAACAGAATGGCCGGTTTGCAAACACTCCACCGGTGGTAGTTTACAGCTTTAAAATCTCTGTATTGTGTAACTCTGATGGGATAAAGGTGGCATGAAACAGGCTTGTAAAAATCAATCTTTCCTTCACGATATGCTTTTTCGACGGCACATTTGCATGTCCCGGTCTGATCGTAATAGGTAAAAACACAATCTTTGCCGTTCACAATCGAAGTAACTATGTCGCCCTCTGTATCTACGTAGGCAACACCCTGACGGTCGATCACCTCACGTGCTTTGGGTGAAAGATCATCCCAAACATGGGGCAATGCCGCTTCAAGCTTGGCTATCTCCTCTTTCTCGAGCGGAGCTCCCGAATCTCCCTCCACACAACAGGCTCCTTTACAACGGGCAAGGTCGCAAAGGAAATAATCCTGCACAATATCCAGACTTACAATCGTATCGTCTATCTCAATCATATTCTATGGTAAAAAAACGGGAGAAAACCCTTTAGAAGGCCTTCTCCCGTAAAGGTAAAATTAGTTTTATTAATCAATCAGCGCCTTACCGGTCATTTCTGCCGGCTGAGGAAGGCCCATGATTTTAAGGATAGAAGGAGCCACATCGGCAAGAATACCGTCCGACACCTTTGCATTCTTATTTTCGCTTATGTAAACGAAAGGAACCGGATTCAGCGAGTGAGCTGTATTAACAGATCCGTCTTCGTTCAACGCATTATCCGCATTACCGTGATCGGCAATGATAATCACTTCGTATCCGTTAGCCTTTGCTGCTTCTACTGTTTCAGCCAGGCAGGCATCCACCGTCTTCACCGCTTTTTGGATTGCTTCGTAAATACCTGTATGTCCAACCATATCGCCGTTTGCAAAGTTAACAACGATAAAGTCGTGCTGCTGTTTGTTCAACGCATCTACCAATGCATCCTTAATTTCGAAAGCACTCATCTCAGGCTTAAGGTCGTAGGTTGCCACTTTGGGAGAAGGAACCAGGATACGGTCTTCACCTTCAAACGGAGCTTCGCGTCCACCGTTAAAGAAGAAGGTTACGTGTGCATACTTTTCTGTTTCTGCCATGTGAAGCTGTGTCTTGCCATTTTCAGCCAGATATTCACCCAGGGTATTGCTTACATTGTCCTTATCGTATAAGATGTGAAGTCCCTTGAAGGTCGCATCGTAAGGTGTCATTGTAAAGTACTGAAGATTTGGAATGGTCTTCATTCCGGCTTCCGGCATATCCTGCTGTGTAAGTACAATGGTAAGTTCCTTAGCACGGTCGTTACGATAGTTGAAGAAGATAACCACGTCTCCCTCTTCAATAACTCCTACCGGCTTGCCGTTTTCTACGTGTACGATGGGATTTACAAATTCGTCGGTCACACCCGCTTTATAAGATTCGCCCATTGCAGTAACCATACATTCGGCCTGCTTGCCTGTACCGTTCACCAACAAGTCGTAAGCAATCTTAACACGTTCCCAGCGTTTGTCACGGTCCATAGCATAATAACGACCTACAATCGATGCGATTTTACCACCGGTTGTTGCCAGGTGAGCTTCCAGCTGTTCGATAAAGCCTTTTCCGCTTTTGGGGTCGGTATCACGTCCATCCATGAAACAATGAACAAAAGACTTGCTGATTCCGTATTCCTTGGCTATGTCTGTTAATTTAAACAGATGCTCCAGTGAACTGTGTACACCGCCATCGGATACCAATCCCAGGAAGTGAATATTCTTATTGTTATCTTTTGCGTAGCTGTATGCCTTGATGATTTCAGGATTTTGTTGAATCTTATTTTCGCGGCAAGCGATATTGATCTTAACCAAATCCTGGTAAACAACCCGTCCGGCTCCGATATTGAGGTGACCAACTTCCGAATTTCCCATCTGTCCGTCGGGCAAACCAACGTTTTCGCCGGATGCCAGCAATTGAGAAACAGGATAATTCTTAAGAAGAGAATCCCAATAAGGAGTAGGTGTATTGTAAATAACATCGGATTTTGAATGGTTGCCAATTCCCCAACCGTCGCAAATGACTAAAAGTGCTTTCTTGCTCATCTTTGTTTATTTATATTATATTTATATTTGTTTCTTTCTGATCTGCAAAGATAACTATTTCCAAGCTAATATTGTTTGCTCTAATCTATTACTTTTGCAATCATTATGGAAAGGAAGATTGATGATAAGCAATTAGGCAGAATTACAATTCGTGAAAGTGCACGTGCCACCCGATACACCCTGAAAATATCCAGGGGAGAAATTGTGGGGGTAATTCCTATAGGAGGATCTGAAAAACGCATGCTTCACTTTATCGAAGAAAACCGCGCCAAGCTACTTGCGTCACTGAAAAGACACCCGGCCAGGGAAATACTATCCGACAAATTAGAACTGCAAACCTTTTCATTTTCTTTGCATATATTCCGGACCGATCGATCCGGTTACTATATGTCGTTGCAGGGAGGAGTATTACACATTGCTTGTCCGGAGAAGACTAATTTTGAAGATGAACGGGTACAAAAGGTCCTGCTGCAACTCTTTAAGAAAGCATTGAGACATGAAGCATGCAGGTTGTTGCCCGACCGGTTAAAACAACTTGCCAATCTGCATGGGTTTAATTTCAGCGATATCAAGATTACAGGAAGCCGGACCTCCTGGGGTAGTTGTACGGGTAGAAAAAGCATTAATCTCTCCTATAACCTGATGCTTTTACCTGCACATCTGATCGACTATGTGTTGCTTCATGAGCTTTGCCACACCAAAGAGATGAACCACAGTGCGCGTTTCTGGAAAATACTGGATGAAGTAACCGGCAACAAAGCCTTAGCTTTACGTAAAGAGCTGAAAAATCATCACCCCTGGTGATCAGAGATAATAGGAGACGTTAGATATACCTGCAGATTCTGACCAACGGTTTGGTATAGGTAACCTGCGGTGTAGACACAAGGCCATCCTGCGTTATTTTATCCAGTCGTACCGACCCCGAAGCATGTATTACCATATTATCATCCAACAATATACCAACATGGGAAATACCTTTACCCTCAGCCGCAAAGAATACAAGATCGCCCGCTTGTCCCTCCTGTAAAGAAGTAATTACGGTTCCACACATTGCCTGATCTTTGGCATCTCGGGGAATAGATACGCCGTGCAGGCTATACACAATCTGTGTGAATCCGGAACAGTCGATCCCAAAAATTCCTTTACCGCCCCATAAATAGGGTGTATGAAGAAATTGCATGGCTGTTTCTTTTATTCCTTCCAAACCTGGTTCTCCGGGAGCTTTAGGCTGGCAGGAGGTAAGCGACCAGACTCTCTCTCCGAACCCAAACATCCGGGTTTCCTGATTGTATCCCGGCAGGATACTTCCACAGCTGAGCCGGATTACATGCTGGTCGCTGAGCGAGACAGCTTCCGTTACCGGTAAAGAGGAGAGCCACTTAGGTGCTGCGGCCAATTGCTGCCAGGTTGACTGATCTATAAAATCGATCATCCGGCTGTCCACCCATCCGGTATATCCATCCGCCAGATTGGAGATGGCTACAAAACCTTCTTTCTGGTCGCCGGTAAGAAACTGCTCTCCAAAAAGGAGTTGCGTTACCTGTTCACTACGTTCGGAAGCCTCTGCTCTTACAGGCAATATCGGGTGTAAATTAATCGCGTGCATGATGGTATTACTTAAAACGTTTATCCAGTTCGTCGTCTGTAAGCTTCGACAGAATCACCTTCCCATCCGGAGTATAGCTGGATGAGGAGGAGGAAAACAGAGAAGCAATCAGATTATCCATCTCTTCGGAAGACAGGGATTGTCCGGGGCGAATAGCCGCGGCCTTTGCCAGCGAGAGGGCCAGAGCATCGCAAATTTCTTCGTGAACCTGACAACCTGTGTCTATCGCCCGGCTTACCGCATCTTTAACCAAAGCTACCGGATCCAGATTTTCCACACCCGACGGCAGACCATTTATAGCGTAACTGTTGTTTCCTAAATTGCTTAAATCGAAGCCGATGTAGCGCAAATCTTCCAGTAAGCTGGGAACAAGTGTTGCTTCGGCCGGAGTAAATGTGACAATCTCCGGGAACAATAACTGCTGTGATACACCTTGCTGATTCCGTATGTTTGTAAGATACTGGTCAAACAAAACCCGTACATGGGCCCGATGCTGGTCAATAATCAGCAATCCCGACTTTAAGGATGTTATGATATAGCGCCCTTTATATTGGTAACAAAGGCTGGACACTTCTGGAAAAAGTGCATCAGGTGCCGGATCAGAAATAAGTCCGGAGGATAACTCCTGATTTTCGGGATATATAGCCTCTATGGATTCGTCGGCAAAGGCTGCTGCCCGGTCTTCTTCAAAACCCTTATAGAGTTTGGACCAGTCGAACGATGGCTGTTGATAGCTGGTATCCGGTTTAAACGGATTATAATCCGAATTTACCTGAACCGATGGAGCCTTGAAGGTAGAAGATGGAGCATTAAAGACCGGAATGTCTATAGAGCCATCCACATCAAAGTCGATTGTGGGGATGGAACTTGATTTAGCAATGGCCTCTCTTACAGCGGCACAAAGAATTTGCCAGACCGGTTGTTCATTTTCAAATTTAATCTCCGTCTTGGTTGGATGTATATTCACATCGATGGTTGCAGGATCAAGCGTGAAATAGATAAAGTAGTCGGGCATCTCACCTGCAGGGATCAATTGATCGTAGGCCTGCATCACCGCTTTATGAAAATAACTGTGCTTCATAAAGCGTCCGTTTACAAAAAAGAATTGTAAAGCACCTCTTTTCCTTACAGAATCGGGGCGACCCACAAACCCGGAAATAGTCACCAGGCTGCTTTGCGCTTCCAGCGTAAGCAATTTTTGGTTCAAAGCCTTTCCGTAAATATTGACAATACGTTGACGTAATCCCGATTCAGGAAGATTTAGTATTTCGGTGTCATTGTGATGCAACGACATGGAAATGTGCTGGTTGACCAATGCGATACGTTCGAATTCATTAATGATGTTTCTGAATTCGGTCTCGTTGGATTTTAAGAATTTACGTCTGGCCGGGACATTAAAGAACAGATTCTTCACAGAAAAAATACTTCCTTCAGGACAGGCATCCGGTTCGGAAGATTCCACTTCCGATCCCGCAATTGCAATCTTGGATCCAAGATCGGACCCTCTCTGACGGGTACGTAGTTCTACATGTGCTACAGCAGCTATGGAAGCGAGCGCTTCCCCTCTGAACCCCATTGTCTGCAGGGCAAAAAGATCGTTGGCTGTAGAGATCTTGGAGGTAGCATGTCTTTCGAATGCCATTCGTGCATCGGTTTCGGACATCCCCTTGCCATTATCTATTACCTGAACCAGCGTCTTTCCGGCATCTTTTATATGAACCTGTATCTGTTGAGCTCCGGCATCAACAGCATTTTCTACCAGCTCCTTCACTACTGAAGCCGGCCGTTGAATAACTTCTCCCGCAGCGATCTGGTTTGCTATACTGTCCGGGAGTAAATGAATTACATCGCTCATTTAAAAAATAAATACCAGCCAAGTATGACTAAAACTACTACTGCTACAATAAGTAAAATACTTTTACTTGAACGGCTGGAAGAAGTCTCTCCTTTTGCCCTTCTTTTTTTAAGATGTGAAGTCCCTTCAACAAAAGATCCTTTTATTGAAGTCTTGTAATCTTCATCATCCTCTATCAGACCCATCTCTTTCTTGATCCGTCTTACACGTTCTTCCATAGCTTCCTTATGCGGATCAAAATATATTGGTTTGTGGTCAAACTGACGAGGACGTCTGTTATTGTAAAAAGAGAACATTCCCATAACTTTAGTTATTTACGGATGAAACAATGTGCTAATGTACAAATTTATTACTTCTTTTGGGCACATCCTGTGCCTTTCTTTCCACAACCTTAAATATATCTTCTTTATTTTGAGGCCGTAGATAATCAAACCAATAGAAGTCTTTCAGCGTCTTTTTAGACGGATCTATATCCGGAATAGGCGTTATACTCCCTACCGGATTCGTAAGCAGCAACAATTTATCTAATTTATTTTCTTTAATCCACATCGTAAGGAAACCACTCTTTGTTTCGTTTAGCCCGACTTTCGATCCGTCGTCTTCCAATGGATAAAAGATTGATTCCGCACTGCCGCTCACCTCAATCTGGCGTAGCTCCTTACCTTCGAACCGGGCTTTGAGATCGTTTCCCTTCAACTGGTTATAGTACATAGAATCGACATGCTGTACGGCAAAAGCAAACTGCTTGACATGCGCGTGATCTATGGTACTGTCGTTCATGTATACTTCAATCGTATCTCCGTAGAGCTGATATTGTTCATTCCAGAGAACCGGATTTTTATACATATTCAATACAGAATCTTTTGTATTGAATTGCATCGAATCGCAAACTCCCTGCAAATCTACCCTATAAAAACGGACTCCATAATAGGCCTTGATTTCACGCGCTGTGGAATCTATTGTGATCATACGCAGCGTATCGGCATGCAAGAAAAGAGAATCTTTCTGCGAAAATTCAATAAATTGGGCGCTATCCGTTGCTAAAGCAGACCCATCTTTCTCATTGTAATAGGCGTAATTACCCAACAGCATCACCTTCTGGGTTGTATCCTGCAGGAATACATTCCCGAATGCTTCGCCATAACTCATGCCTCTGTTGTATGAAATGGAATCACCAATAAGGATTTTACTTCCGGACACTACCTTGGATCGGTCCAGCAATAAAGAGGTATTTTCTACTGTGTTATACCATCCTCTGGAGGTGTAAACAGTCCCGGAGTCTGAAACAATGGTAGAAGGCCCCAATATAGTAGCTATTTTTGATTCCGTATTATACTGGAGTGTGTCTGAATACAAGGTGAACTTAGGATTTACCAAACGTACACTGTCGTTGAAGACCGTCATTTTAGTGGAAGGGGCATATTGTCCGTAGAAGGAAGAAAGCTCATTCTCCATGTCCACAATAAGTCCCCCGTTAAAATAATAGCCGATGTTTGCCACCCGGTCGTAATTGAGGCTGTCTGTAAAAAGCGTTACGCTGTCAGGACGGTTCTCCATACGAACATTTTCCCTCAATCGAGCCATCTGTGTGTTTCCATCGTAGTGCAGGTAATTCCCATAAACGAAAAGGGTATCTCCCTGCTCCATCCGGACGTTACTGAATGCCTCAAGTGAATTTGTCTGCTCATAGAAATAGGCACTATCACAGTACATGTACGAGCTATCGTGGCGAAAACAAACATCACCATTCAGCACCTGCACGTCTGGCATAAACGCCTTGTCGAACGACAATGTATTGGCATGCTCCAGATATACCTTTGTTTTTTTTGCGGGAACGTTGTCTTTCGACTGAGCCGAGAGTCCGATGACCGATACACACAAAAGAACAAAGAAAATTACTTTTTCTGCTTTATTCATTCTTTAATCCAACCCGGATACTTAAAATCACAATTCTTCCAACCGTCACTGATACGAACATAGGTATCTTTCTGTTTTTTGGCAATCCAGTTGTTTAACAGCTCTTCTCTCTTTTTTGTTTCCACAATGGACTTCAACGCCTGGAAATCATCTGCCATATTTGCTTTATGGCCTTCTATTCTTGCCTTAAGCTTTACAATAGCGACTACTTCTTTCTGCTTATCTGTTATCATTGTAAATGGCTTCGAGATATCACCCGGTTTCATGTTGTAGACAATCTTACTTATCTCCTGAGGTAACTCCTGAAGTTCAAACTTGGGTGTACCGGAATGTGCACTTTCCATATTCTTATTCACCATCAAACCTTTATTGTTGCGCGTTTCTTTATCGTACGAAACAAAGGTGGCAGCATCTTCGAAGGTAAATTTATTTGCCTGAAGGTCTTTGTACAATGAATCCAGACGCTGGGTGGCATCCGTCAGTTCCTTGCTTGATACTTTAGGTTTCAACAAAATATGACGGCAATTTATACGGTCTCCTCTCTTTTCAACCAACTGGATTATATGAAATCCATATTCTGTTTCAACTATTTTAGAAACCCTCTTAGGATCGTTCAGATTAAATGCCACATTGGCAAACTCCGGTAAAAGCTGTCCTTTCCCCATAAAGCCAAGTTCACCGCCTCTTTTAGCCGACTCCGGATCTTCCGAATAAAGACGGGCTAACGTTGAAAATTCTATTTTCCCGGAGGTAACCTGATCAGTATAATCTCTCAGACGTGCCTTGATGGCATCCGTTACATCAAAAGGAATCTTAGGCTCCATAGTTACAATCTGCACTTCGACAGTCGTAGGGATGTAAGGAAGACTGTCTTGCGGAAGTTTACTATAGTACTTACGTACTTCCGAAGGAGTCAGCTTAATCTCGCCAACCAGCTTTCTCTGCATCTGCTGTACAATCTGCTGCTCTTTGATCATCTCCTTACGTTCTTCCTTTATCTGAGAACTTTTCTTGTTGAAGTATTCTTCCATCTTCTCTTTCGAGCCGATCTGATTGGTAGCCCAGTTCATCCATTGCTCCACTTGTTGGATTACCTGATTTTCGTTTACTTCAATACTGTCAATCTTTGCCTGGTGCAAATAAAGCTTCTGAATAGCTATCTGCTCCGGGATTACACAATAGGGATCGCCATCTAACTTCTGCCCCTCAACTTGAAGTGAAAGCCGTTGCGCCTCGACATCCGAACGCAAAATAGCATCATCTCCAACCACCCACACAATTTCATCAATAACGTTGTTCTGCGCATGACCTGCATAAGAACAACAGGCAAGAAAAAATAAAATTAAAATCTTTTTCATTATGTCTACCCTTTAATATTGCTTATGGCTTGTTGTAAAATATTACATCTCCGCCATCCAGCGCATCGTTATATAATTCTTCTTCAAATTCTTTTATAAAATCCAATTTACGCTGATTAATCAAAATCTCCCGGATTCGCGGTTCGGCATACTCAAAAGGCTCTACCTGTCCTTTTAACAGTACCTGGCGGATATTCAGTAAATAACAGTAAGAGCTGTCAGTCACTTCCAAGGTTTTGTTTGTGCGCAAAAAAGATTCCGGATTTGAGATCTGATTTGGAATATTATTCCGTATCTCATCAAAATCTACCCATTTATCAAAAAAATATTCATATATGGCGGCATTTTGAATGCTATATTTTTCAATTTTCTCGAGAGAGGCCACGTTACCCGACTTATACCATGTTTTTACTTCGGATAAATTGGGAGCATCGGCCGGAACTTTAAGAAAAAGGCCTTTTATGAGATTTTTGTCCAGTACAAATTTTTCTTTATTTGTATCGTAATAGGTTAATACATCCGATTCCTGTATTTCGTCCGAAAGTTTTTCCTGGATCAGTTTCTCCTGATACCGGTAACGAAGTAACGAACGCCGGTAAGCATCAACCAATTTATCAATTGTCTCCTTGTCGCTACCCAGATTACGCTGGGCAATCTTAAGGACCAATTCATCCTTAACCCACTTTTTTATATAGCTTTCAGCCAAAAGAAGACTGTCGGCACTTGTTGTTCCTTTTGGAATTAACGATTCTACTTCATTTCGTGTCAGAATACGGTCGTTCACTTTGACTAACGCATCCGGCTCGTCGGTCTGTATTGCCTTTTTGCAAGCAAACAAACTGACTGACAATGTCAATAAAATGAAGTAAACTCTTACCATAGAATCATTTTGTTAGTTTCTTTAATACCTCTCAATACACCTTAATGGGGTATTTATCAGCCAGGCGCTTCGTCCACTGGTTATCCAACCAGCTTTGATAATCTGCGATCACTTCGCCGCGAACAGCATCCAGGTTGCCTGATGTATACTTCTGTTTAGTCTGCTCAAAAAAAGTCTCAAGACCGGCAGCATCAGATGAGGCTCTGCTCCAGACTTCACGATCGCTAACCTCAAAAAGAAGGATTCCATCCCTGTATTCCTGCATTAGATGTTTGTATTCAGGATAATTCTGCTCAATGTATCTGATTTTATCCGGGGTGAGAACTTCTCCTGAATCTTTTGAATAGCTTTTCAACAGCTGTTCCTGATATCCTTTCAGTTCGTTTACAAAGTTCTGTGTGGTATCCATACCCAAAGACTCTGCCTCGGCTACTTTTAATTTAAACTTTTTAAAAAGCTCCAAATATGTGCCTAACGATGCTGAATCAGCCAGATTAACCTCACTGTTTTTGCCGGCTATATAAACAAACTCAGATAAAGGCACATCTTTCCCTGCAACATTCATCACCGTGGGGTCGACTGATGTCTGTGCCTTCACTACAACACTTGCAGCAACTAAGAGTGAAACAAGTAATTTTCTAAAATGAAACCTTTTTTCCATACCTTGTATCAGATTACAAAAATAACACTAATCTAACGAATTAAGAACAACTTAAGTGTGCCAATGCGTTAAATTAGTGTTTTTTATAGAACAGGAGCCATAATTATTGATTCGCTGCAGCTATAAATTTGTATTTTAGTTTGCCATTTCAGATAAAAATTTGATACGAACCAACCGAATCTCTTCTTCGGTATAATCCGAACCCAGTTCATCTATGGCATCCGCCAGCTTATCTGTTTCCGAATCCTTAAAATATTCATATATATCCTGTATATGATCTTCGTCCATCACATCATTCAGGAAATAATCAATATTTATTTTCGTTCCAGAATAAACGATTGCCTCAATTTCATCAAGCAGTTCCGTAAATTCAAGTCCTTTCGTCATGGCAATATCATCCAAGGCCACCTTACGGTCAATGCTTTGCACAATCCACACTTTTAATTTGGACTTGTTAGCCACGGTACGTACCCGAAGATCTTCCGGACGTTCAATTTCATTTTCCTCCACATGTTTTTTGATAAGCGTAACAAACTCCTGTCCGTAACGCTTGGCCTTACCGGCACCCACACCTGGGATATTCTGCAACTCATCCAATGTTACCGGATAAGTGGTAGCCATGGCTTCGAGGGAAGGATCTTGAAATATAACAAAAGGAGGGACTTCCAGTTTCTTAGAAAGCTTCTTTCGAAGATCTTTCATCATGGAATACAAAACCGGGTCAACGGCACACGAAGCACCGCCTCTAACCGGCACCTCTTC
The DNA here is from genome assembly GCF_013409575.1 of Macellibacteroides fermentans. NCBI lineage: Bacteria > Pseudomonadati > Bacteroidota > Bacteroidia > Bacteroidales > Porphyromonadaceae > Macellibacteroides > Macellibacteroides fermentans. The sequence goes on from NZ_JACCCY010000003.1 coordinate 250,190, forward strand.
ATCCTCTTCGTCAAACTCGTTATCTTCAGTAATTTTAAATGAAACAGGTTTATCCATGAAATCCTTCCCTTTTTTGGAGATCTTCAGTAACCCGTAATTTTCAATATCCTTTGTCAGATAACCAGCAATCAAAGCTTGTCTGATTACGGCATTCCATGTCTTCTCATCTTCATCCTGTCCAGAGCCAAATATCTCCAGTTCGTGATGTTTATATGATTGAATTTCGGAGGTTTCCTTACCTACCAGCATATTCACAACATAGTCTACCTTGAATTTTTCTTTTAAAGTACTCACAACTTCGAGTACGGCTGTCAACAACTCTTTCGCTTCCACTTGTTTTTTCGGATTCAAACAGTTATCGCAACAAGCACAATTATCTTCGAGATATTCTTCACCGAAATAATGCAGTAAAACCTTTCTGCGGCAAACGGAAGTCTCTGCATAAGCAGCTGTTTCAAGCAACAGCTGTTTACCTATTTCCTGTTCCGCCACAGGTTTTCCCTGCATAAATTTTTCTAGTTTCTGCAAGTCTTTATAGGCATAGAAAGCAATGCATTGCCCTTCTCCGCCATCACGACCTGCACGACCAGTCTCCTGATAGTAGCCTTCCAGACTTTTTGGAATATCGTAATGAATCACATAACGAACATCCGGTTTATCGATCCCCATCCCAAAAGCAATGGTGGCTACAATCACATCTACCTTTTCCATCAGAAATGCATCCTGGTTTTCAGTCCTTTGCTGAGAATCCATTCCTGCGTGGTAAGCCAGCGCATTAATTCCGTTAGCTTTTAAAATATCTGTGAATTCTTCAACCTTCTTACGGCTTAAACAATAAATAATCCCCGATTTGCCTTCCTGCGATTTAATATACTTAATTATCTCTCTATCTACATTCGCGTTTTTGGGTCTTATTTCATAATACAGATTAGTTCGGTTGAACGATGATTTAAACACCGTAGCATCAATCATCCCTAAATTCTTCTGAATATCATGCTGTACTTTTGGGGTTGCTGTGGCTGTAAGAGCTATAAGCGGCCTTTTACCGATCTCATTGATAATAGGCCTGATCCGACGGTACTCCGGACGGAAATCATGTCCCCACTCAGAAATACAATGCGCTTCGTCTACAGCATAAAATGAAATATTACACTGACGGAGAAAGTCTACATTCTCTTCCTTAGTTAGCGATTCCGGAGCTACATACAATAACTTAGTTCGTCCGGAAGTGATATCCTCCTTAACCTGATCAATAGCCGTCTTATTAAGTGAAGAATTTATAAAGTGAGCCACTCCATCTTCTTCACTGAAGTTACGCATGGCATCCACCTGGTTCTTCATCAATGCAATAAGAGGAGAAATTACAATAGCAGTTCCCTCCATCAATAATGAAGGTAGCTGATAACATAAAGATTTCCCCCCTCCGGTTGGCATAAGCACAAATGTATCATTTCCAGACAATACATTTTCTATTATAGCTTTTTGATTCCCTTTAAAAGTATCGAAACCAAAATGCTTTTTTAGCTCCTCAGTCAAGCTGTCTTTCTTTGCCATACAACATTTATATTATTAAATCACTTACTTTAAGCAATCTTCAAACGATTTACATCAGATTTTTCAAACTTTTCAACCGCATAATCCAAGGTAACATGGAGCTCTTTCTCCTCTTTTGATGGCATGGTATACATTGCATCCATCATTACAGCTTCTACAATCGATCTCAATCCACGGGCACCCAGTTTAAATTCGAGGGCCTTATCCACAATATATTCGTACACGTTCTCATCGAAGGACAAGTCGACGCCGTCCATTTTGAAAAGCTTGATATATTGTTTCACAATCGAATTTTTGGGCTCTGTAAGGATATTGCGAAGCGTTTCCCGATCCAACGGATTCAAATACGTAAGAATGGGCAAACGACCTATTATTTCAGGAATCAAACCAAAGGATTTAAGATCTGTGGGCGTGATATACTTCAACAAATTATGTTTGTCTACCAGATCCACCTCTTTGCTTGCTGCATATCCTACCACGCGGGTATTAAGACGTTGGGCGATTTTTTTCTCGATCCCGTCAAAAGCTCCACCGCAAATAAAAAGGATATTCTTGGTATCAACCGCAATCATCTTTTGGTCAGGATGCTTACGACCACCTTGAGGCGGCACGTTTACAATTGATCCTTCAAGCAGCTTAAGCAATCCTTGCTGAACTCCCTCACCACTAACATCTCTGGTTATGGAAGGATTATCTCCTTTTCGGGCAATCTTGTCAATCTCATCAATAAAAACAATCCCGCGCTGAGCTGCTTCCACATTATAATCGGCAGCCTGCAATAAACGGGTAAGGATACTTTCAATATCTTCACCCACGTAACCAGCCTCGGTCAACACAGTCGCATCCACAATCGCGAATGGGACATGGAGTAGTTTAGCAATAGTCCTGGCCAGTAAAGTCTTACCGGTACCTGTTGCTCCGACCATTATGATATTCGATTTTTCGATTTCCACATCATCCGAAGTCACCTTCTGAAGCAATCGTTTGTAATGATTGTAAACGGAAACGGACAAATATCTTTTGGCGTCCTGCTGACCTATTATATATTGATCAAGGAAAGCCTTAATATCCTGAGGTTTGGGAAGATCTTTCTGAGAAAGTCCGAATGTGGACTTCCCGGCAGTACGGCTCTCTTCCGTAACTATTTCGTAAGCCTGTTTTGCACAGTCATCGCAAATAGCCCCGGAAATACCTGTGATTAATAAATTAGCATCTTTTCTGCTCTTCCCACAAAAAGTACATATGTCGCCTGATTTGGCCATAAAATCTTTCTTCAAATTAATTATTTACGTACCAGCACATCGTCAATCATACCGTATGCCTTAGCCTCTTCGGAAGTCATCCAGTAATCACGGTCGCTGTCTTTTTCAACCTCTTCAAAAGGCTTACCAGAATGGTTGGAAATAATGGTGTATAATTCTTTTTTCACCTTGATAATTTCGCGCGCAGCAATTTCGATATCTGATGCCTGGCCCTGAGTTCCTCCCAACGGCTGGTGAATCATCACCCTGGAGTGCTTTAAGGCAAAACGCTTTCCCTTTGTTCCTGCCACCAATAATACGGATGCCATGGAAGCTGCGATTCCTGTACAAATTGTAGAAACATTGCTACTGATAAATTGCATAGTATCGTAAATACCGTAACCGGCATATACCGAACCTCCGGGAGAATTAATATAAATAGATATATCTTTTCCAGGATCGCTTGAGTCAAGATACAGCAGCTGCGCCTGAATTACATTGGCAGTGTAATCATCAATCTGCGTACCAAGAAAAATAATGCGATCCATCATTAATCTTGAAAACACATCCATCTGGGCTACGTTTAGCTGACGTTCCTCAATGATTGTTGGTGAAATGTAACTACTGCTGATGTTCATATAGCTATCCAGCGCTGATCCATTCATCCGCAAATGTTTCGTTGCATACTTTCTAAAATCTTCCATATTGTATATTATGTTATTACGCAGTTAAGGCACAAGAAAGGGATTCCTCTCTTTCCTTTACAGATAAACAAAGTTATAAATAAATTTCTGAATGAAACAATTTATTTTGTACCCGTAAAGATATTTTTTCAGAGAGAAACCCCTTCTCGCTAGCTAACAGCATGTTAGCCGTATATTAAAAGCGAGTATTACTCAACAATCTTACCAAATTCTTCGGCAGAGACCTCTTTCACGTCTAATGTCACCTGCTCTTTTAACCATGAAGACAGCTTTTCTTCAACAGCACGGTCAACTACATTACGCAATGTTTCCTTGTTTTTCAACATATCCTTAGCGTAGTTTTCCAATACATCTTCTGGAACAGAAATCATTCCATACTGAGCAAACTGAGCTTTTGCTACACGTTTTCCAAATGCAGTGATATCAGCTTCTTCTACCTTCAGATTATTTTCCTTAACCAACTTCTCTTTAATAAGGTGGAATTTAAGATCTTCAATTACTTTAGGAAAATCTTCATCGATAGACTCTGCTGTTCTTTTCTCATCCTGAGCAAGCATAAAGCGTTTCAGTATACCTTCGGCAAAAGGAAGGTCGCCAGCTTTTGCTACTAAAAGATCTTTTGCATCCGACAAGAATTTAAAATCGCTTTCAGGAGCGAATTGTTCTGCCAACGATTCTTTGATCTTTGCAGTGAATTCTTCTGCTGTAGAAACAACACCTTCACCAAATACGCGCGTAAACAGTTCTTCGTTCAGCTCGGCTTCTTTATGACGGGTAATTTCATTAATTTCAAAACTGAAATCTCCGGTGTAGGTAGCAACCTGGTCTTTTTCTACTTTCAGGAATGCAGCAATTTCGGCTTCGGCACCTTCGTAAGCTTTAGAAGGATTAAATACTACAACCGAATTAACCTTGGCTCCCATAAATTTTGCCTTTTCTTCAGCATCCTTTACGTACAGAGGCATGATAACTGCGTTCTCAACAACCAGGCCACCAGCTTTTATCTCGCCATTTTCCAGTTCTGCAACGGTTCCTTTAATCATATCCTTTTCTTCAACCTCTTCAACCTGGTCGTAATTACCAAAGTTTGCACGGTATGAAGCGATCTGCTTTTCAACCATATCGTCGCTTACTGCAATCGAGAAATAGGGAAGAGTATCTTCCTTACCTAACGAAACATTGATTTCAGGAGCGATAGCAACATCAAAACAGAATTCGAAATCTTCCTGTGTATCAAAATTGATCTCTTTTTGTTCTGATTCGTTTGGAAGAGGTTCGCCTAAAATATTTAGCTCATTCTCGCGGATATATCCAAAAAGACCTTCTGAAACCAATTTGTTCACCTCTTCAGCCAACACCGATTTACCATACATTTTTTTTACCATACCCATTGGCACCATACCCTTACGGAATCCCGGCACATTTGCTTTTTGGCGGAAGTTACGCAGCCCTTTCTCTACCTTTTCGGCATAGTCGGCTTTCACAATCTCTACTTTAACAATACCGCTTACGGCATCAATGTTTTTAAGCGAAACGTTCATTCTGAATGATTTATTTAATTAATATTCGTATCGGATTTTAGGGTGCAAAATTAATCCTATTCTTTTAATCTCGCAAATTGTAGCTTTAAATTGTTCGTAACCAATCAAAAATAGCAGTCAATACTATCTAATACATTCTGTTTTTGCCCGTTATACTTCCGAAATGACTCAGAAGGGGCAAAACCAACCGATTAGCAGCCTATCTAAATTTATGACTAAAAGATTTGCTAATCTCAAATAATTGGCTTCCTTTGCATTGTGAAAGGGGATAAACCTTGAACCTACATAACATTGTTTTTATTTCTTCATTTCTTGTGGATTTATCTACCATTGTTGTTACAGAATTCCGGTTCCGACTTTCATATAAAAAATTATTTCTTATTTAATTATTTCTATTTTTATGAACATTTACATTGGTAACCTGAACTATCGTGTTCGGGAAGAAGATTTAAAACAAGTAATGGAAGAATACGGAGTTGTTGATTCTGTAAAGATCATCATTGACCGTGAAACAGGTAAATCCAAAGGTTTCGCATTTGTAGAAATGCCGAATGATGCTGAGGGAAAAAGAGCTATTGAAGAATTGAATGAAGCTGAATATGAAGGTCGCCAGATGGTAGTTAAAGAAGCCAGACCAAAAATGTAATTAGAATCTTCTGAAGAATTAAAAAACTTCTGTCTATCTTTGGCAGAAGTTTTTTTATTTACAAACCGATGGTTATGCGAGGAGTATTTGCCGGAAAACCGGCTTTTTTTCAGTTACTGCTACTGTTGTTTCTGATCTTGCTGGGCGGACTTCTGTCTTCCTTCCTTGGACTAGGTATGCTTTCGATGCTGAAGGGTGATGCAGTCAACCTAATGGAGAATCCGGAAATGCTTCGGATTATCCAGTTTATCTCCGCCCTGGGAACATTCCTTCTGCCCGCCTTATTGATGGCCTTCTTCTGCAGCAACAGAATGAGCAGCTATTTATTCATAACCAGGCTTCCCGGATTAAAAGCCATACTCTTAACTGTTGGAAGTATGTTCCTCATTTCTCCCTTCATCAGCCTAACGGGGGTATTAAATAAGATGATACAGCTACCCGGATTTCTGGATCCTGTCGAATCATGGATGTTACAAAAAGAGGAGGAGGCCGAAAGACTTACCACCCTCATGCTCTCGGGCGATGGAATATCGACATTGATACAAAACCTTTTTGTTGTAGCCGTAGTAGCTGCCATCACCGAAGAATTTCTGTTCAGAGGAGCTCTTCGCCGTATTTTGGAGAAGTCGACCGCCAATCAGCATCTTATCATCTGGCTCACCGCCATAATATTCAGTTTGTTCCATTTACAATTCTACGGATTCATTCCAAGGATGTTGCTTGGAGCCTATTTCGGTTATATGCTGCTTTGGGGAAACAATATCTGGATACCGGTAATCGCACACTTCACCAATAACTTTCTTGGAGTAGTAAGCCTGACGAATCCCCGACTTTCTGAAAACGAATATATAACCGGAAATGTTTCTCCAGAGAATTTACTTCCGTTCGCAGCGATGGCATTGGGATTCCTTCTACTGTTTTTCTTCTGCAGCACCTCCCTGAAAAAGACTTTGACGGAGGGAGATAATCAGAGGTTTTTCTTGCGAAGTTGAAAATCTTTCCCTAAATATTTTTCTCTCACAATTTCATTTTCCGCAAGCTGCTCGGCAGTTCCCTGAAACAATACTTTACCTTCAAAAAGCAGGTAGGCACGGTCTGTTATACTTAGGGTCTCGTAAACGTTGTGGTCCGTAATCAGAATACCGATATTCTTGTGTTTCAACTTGGCAACAATACTCTGGATATCCTGAACGGCAATAGGATCGACTCCGGCAAAGGGTTCATCAAGCATTATAAATTTGGGATTGATGGCCAGGCAGCGTGCAATTTCGGCTCTGCGCCTTTCGCCCCCGGAGAGTTGATCGCCCAGGTTTTTACGAACTTTATGAAGACCGAATTCGGTAAGCAGGCTTTCCAGCTTTTCTTTCTGATATGCAGCGTCTGTGTCTGTCATCTCCAATACCGCACGGATATTATCCTCCACAGTCATCTTCCTGAATATGGAAGCCTCCTGGGCCAGATAGCCTATTCCATGGCGGGCACGCATGTAAACCGGGAAGTTTGTAATCTCTTTGTCGTTCAGAAATATTTTGCCCTCATTGGGTGTTACAAGGCCTACAGTCATATAGAATGTAGTCGTCTTGCCGGCACCGTTAGGGCCAAGCAATCCTACAATCTCACCCTGCTTCACGTTGATTGAAACATGATTAACAACCGTTCTCGTTCTGTATTTCTTTACCAGATCCTCTGTTCTGAGAACCATCTGCTGCTCGTCTGCCATAACCTTAGATTTGATGCAAAGTAACGGAAATAATTAAATTATTACAAGCCTTCTGAGATTTTCCGCTATCTTTGCATCATAATAATAGTATTATATCGAATGAATAAAGCATTACACAGACTAGGGGAATATACGCTGCTGATGACTAAAGCTATTTCTTTACCTGACAGATGGAATATGTTTTTCAAACAATTAATAAAGGAGATATACAAATTAGGTGTAGATTCCATTTGGATTGTTATTATCATTTCCATATTTATCGGTACCGTTATAGCGATTCAGATCTCTTTGAACATCAGCTCGCCGTTGATTCCTAAGTTCACCATCGGATACACCACCCGTGAAATTATATTACTTGAATTTTCTTCGTCAATTATGTGTTTGATCCTGGCCGGGAAAATCGGAAGCAACATTGCTTCAGAGATAGGCACCATGAGGGTAACCGAGCAGATTGATGCAATGGAGATAATGGGTGTGAACTCTGCCAACTTTCTGATCTTGCCTAAAATGGTAGGATTAATGATATTTATTCCGGTACTTGTAATTTTCAGTATGTTTACAGGTATTGTAGGTGGATATCTTGCCAGTATGGTTACCCCGTCGCTGCCCACCAGCGCCTTCGAATACGGTTTGCAGTATTGGTTTAACTCGTACTATGTTACCTACTCCATTATTAAATCGGTTGTGTATGCATTTATTATATCGTCCATCGCTGCTTATTTTGGCTACAATGTAAAAGGAGGAGCTCTTGATGTGGGTAAGGCGAGTACAAATGCGGTGGTTATGAGCAGCATCATGATCCTGATGGCAGACGTTATTATGACACAACTAATGCTTACGTAGTTATGATTGAAGTAAAAAACATTATAAAGTCGTTTGAAGGAAGAGTTGTACTGAACAACATCAGTGCCGTTTTTGAAACCGGTAAAACCAATCTGATTATTGGCCGTAGCGGATCGGGCAAGACGGTGATGATAAAAAGTATCATCGGACTGATAAAGCCGGATTCCGGACAAATATTATACGACAACCGGGATTTTACATGCATGAATAAAAAGGAACTCCACGATGTGCGTCGTGAAATGGGAATGCTTTTCCAGGGTTCTGCTCTGTTCGACAGTATGACTGTGTTGGAAAATGTAATGTTCCCTCTCGAAATGTTCTCCAAAGAATCCAAGAAAGAGAAGCTTGCTAGAGCTCAATTCTGTCTGGATCGTGTAAACCTTACAGAAGCAGGAAACCTCTTTCCTTCCGAGATTAGTGGAGGGATGATGAAGCGGGCCGCCATCGCACGCGCCATTGCATTGAAACCCAAATATCTTTTTTGTGATGAGCCTAACTCGGGTCTTGACCCTAAGACCTCGTTGCTTATAGACGACCTGATCCACAGCATCACGATCGAATATAAGATGACTACGGTTATCAACACCCACGATATGAACTCCGTAATGAATATTGGCGACAATATTATTTTTATCAAAGAGGGTGTAAAAGAATGGGAAGGCAATAAGGATCAGGTTATAAACTCTACCAACAAAGCACTAAATGACTTTGTATTTGCTTCAGACCTGTTCAAGAAGGTTAAAGAAAACGAGATGTTCAACAACGAAGGATAACAAACAACAAACTAGATACAAAAAAGGAAGGGCGCTCCATTACTGGCAGCGCCCTTCCTTTTTATATATAAACAACCGGTACATACCGTGTTGCGTTCTTATTTCTCGCGGATAAAAATATTGATGGGTGTTCCCGTAAAATTAAAGTTCTCGCGGATCTTATTCTCAAGGAAACGCTTGTAAGGTTCTTTTACCCATTGAGGCAGGTTTGCAAAGAAAACAAACGAGGGCGTATGTACATTAGGTAACTGAGTAACATACTTGATCTTGATATATTTTCCTTTCCATGCAGGAGGAGGATAATTTTCGATCAGAGGCAGCATCAGCTCATTCAGTTTTGCTGTAGAGATACGCGTATGACGATTGTCGTACACCTCTTTTGCCGTTTCCAACACCTTTAAAATACGTTGCTTGGTCTGCGCCGAGATAAACAGGATTGGGAAATCGGTAAACGGAGCTAACCGGTTACGGATAGCCTGCAGATAGGTATCAATGGCCTTCTGACTTTTATCTTCAACCAAGTCCCACTTGTTAACACATACCACCAACCCTTTACTGTTTTTCTGTACAAGGGAGAAAATATTGAGATCCTGACTCTCAATCCCCCGGGTTGCGTCCAGCATAAGAATACATACATCCGAATTTTCAATCGCCTTGATGGAACGAATCACAGAATAATATTCAAGATCTTCGTTCACTTTACCCTTCTTACGTATACCGGCGGTATCCACAAGGTAAAAGTTCAATCCAAACTTATTGTATTTGGTAAAAATTGAATCGCGCGTAGTACCCGCAATATCCGTTACAATGTGACGATCTTCGCCGATAAAAGCGTTGATCAAAGAAGATTTACCGGCATTAGGACGACCAATTACAGCAATACGCGGCAATTCCTCCAACACCTCTTCCTCTTTCTCCTCCTTGAACTTGGCAATAATGGCATCCAGCAAATCACCGCTACCCGAGCCGTTTATCGCTGAAACACAAAAAGGATCGCCTAATCCGAAAGCATAAAACTCGGCTGCCGAATAATGCAGATCGAAGTTGTCGGCCTTGTTTGCCACTAAAACCAACGGTTTCTTAGAGCGACGAAGAATTTGAGCCACTTGTGTATCCAAATCTGTGATGCCGTTCAGTACGTCTACCACAAATAGAATCACATCCGCCTCTTCAATCGCTATATGAACCTGTTTATTTATCTCTTCCTCAAAAATATCATCCGAATTAACTACCCATCCGCCGGTATCAATCAGCGAAAACTTCTTTCCTGTCCACTCTACCTTACCGTAATTACGGTCGCGGGTAGTTCCGGCCTCGTCGTCTACAATAGCCTGGCGGGTCTGCGTCAGACGATTAAACAAGGTGGACTTTCCTACGTTGGGTCTCCCAACAATTGCTACTATATTTCCCATAAATTTTTCCTTTCTGTGTGCTGTTATTAATCCAGCTGATAACCAAAGTTTCGCAACAAGTTATCACGGTTTCTCCAATCCTTTTCCACTTTAACGAACATTTCCAGAAAAACCTTCTTACCAAAAAAGCGTTCGATGTCTTTTCTGGCCATCGCACCCACCTTCTTTAGTGCCTGGCCCTGATGACCAATGATAATTCCCTTCTGCGAATCGCGTTCTACGATAATCAACGACTTGATATGAATCAGCTCCGCCTCTTCTTTAAAGAGCTCCACCACCACTTCGCAGGCATAGGGAATCTCTTTTTGATAGTAGAGAAGGATCTTTTCTCGTATGATTTCCGTTACAAAAAAACGCGCAGGCTTATCTGTAAGCGCATCTTTTTCAAAATAAGGAGGAGATTCAGGCATCAAATCCTCGATACGGCGTTTGATATAGTCAACGTTAAACTTTGACTGAGCCGATACAGGAATTATTTCTGCCTTTGGAAGAAGTTCTTTCCAGAGAGCAACCATCTTTTCCAGGTCGGCCTGGTTGCTAAGATCAATCTTATTAATAATCAACAGAACCGGACAGTCTATATTCTGAACCTTCTGAAGGAACGCTTCATTTTTGTCTACCGTCTCAACGACGTCCGTTACATACAATAATACATCGGCATCCCCAAGGGCTGAATTTGAAAAGTTAAGCATAGATTCCTGCAGCTTGTAATTGGGAGTTAGCACGCCGGGCGTGTCCGAATATACAATCTGCATATCGTCGGTATTAACGATTCCCAGGATACGGTGACGTGTAGTCTGCGCTTTAGACGTAATGATAGACACACGCTCGCCCACCAGAATATTCATTAATGTGGACTTACCCACATTTGGGTTACCAACGATATTTACGAAACCAGATTTATGCTTTTTTTCCATCATATCCCCATTTGAGGTAGATCGAGCCCCAGGTGAAGCCTGCACCGAAAGCAGCAAGGATTATGTTATCCCCCTTCTTCAGCTTGTCTTCCCATTCCCATAAACAAATTGGAATGGTACCGGCACTCGTATTACCATATTTTTCTATATTAATCATTACCTTTTCGATTGGCAGCTCCATTCGTTTGGCTGCGGCATCAATGATGCGCAGGTTCGCCTGATGAGGTACAAACCAATCCACATCTTCATTTGTGAGACCATTTCTTTGCATGATTTCGGCCGAAGCATCCGCCATGTAAGAAACAGCATATTTAAACACAACTTTACCCTCCTGGTAGACATAGTGCTGGTGCTTGTCTATTGTCTCATGCGTGGCTGGATAGGCAGAACCTCCGGCCTTCATCTGCAAGTGCGGTAATCCAACGCCATCGGTCTTCAGGATTGTATCGATCACACCGAAATCTTCCGTTGTAGGTTCAAGCAGCACTGCTCCGCAGGCATCACCAAACAAAGGACAGGTGGTACGATCTGTATAATCCGTAATGGATGTCATGTTATCACCAGCAACAATCAATACCTTTTTATACCTTCCCGAACGAATGTAATTCGATCCGGTTTCCAGGGCATATAAAAATCCGGCGCATGCTCCTTGTACATCAAATGTAAAGGCATTGTTACAACCGGTATTGTAAGCAATGATTGAAGCAGAAGTTGGAAAATGATAATCAGGAGTAGTGGTAGCGCAAAGCAACACCTCGATCTCTTCCGGTTTTACGCCGGTTTTTTTAAACAGTTGATTAACTGCCTGTATTCCCATATAGGAAGTACCTAAACCTTCGCCACGGAGAATTCGGCGTTCTTTAATCCCGACACGGGTCATTATCCACTCTTCACTTGTGTCGACCATCTTTGAAATATCGCTGTTAGTCAACACATCTTCTGGTACAAATCCCCCGATTCCTGTTATTACCGCATTGATTTTATCCATAACTAAATAATATGCAGAGACAAATGTCTCAAAATTAAAAAAAAGCCCTAAAAGTGTTTTTAGGGCTATTTCTTTTGGTCATCCAAATCTCTCGGATTTGACGAACCTTATACTGCAGCTTCTTTTTCGATAGCTAATTTACCTCTGTAGTATCCGCATTCGCCGCATACAGTATGGTAAATATGCCATGCGCCACAGTTAGGGCAAATAGCCATTGTAGGAGTAACAGCCTTGTCGTGAGTTCTTCTCTTGGCTGTTCTTGTTTTCGATTGTCTTCTTTTAGGATGTGCCATTTTTAGTTTATTTAATTGTTATCATTCTCTACCAATCCTTTCAGTGCATCCCAGCGCGGATCCGAAGGCATATCGGCTGCATCGTCGTCAACTACGATCTCATCTGCCGCTTCTTCGTCAAACTCGTCTTCATCATCAGCTCTTCTGGCTGTGTGTTTTTTAAGTTTAGAAGACATCGCCTTATTACATTTTCCGGGAGCATGTATATGTTTCATCGGAATTGCCAGGGCAATGAATTCATAAATAAACCATGCCAGGTTGATTTCGCCTTCCTCTTCAGGAATAATTACGATCTCTTCGCTTTCTTCGGCATATTCTTTTCCAAACTTAACGACAAGCTTGTTCTGAGTGCTAACGGGGAGTTCCATGTCGTCCAGACATCTGTCGCACGGAACATAAACAATACCCTCCAGCTGAAAGTTCATATCAAACACCATCGACGTACGTTTTACCGTGAGGTTTACCTTCACTTTGCCCTTCTGGACTTCGTCTCCGTCAATGTCCACAAAAAACTTATTCTCCAGAAAGTACTCGTATTCATGTACTCCCGGGGAGAGGTTCTTTAATTCTACTTTATATAAATCAAATTTTCCCAAAGCCTTTTAGTGTAAAAACCTTGCAAAGGTACGAAAAAACTAAACATATATGCAACACCTATTCTTATTATTTTTTACATAGGTCTTATTTAAGCTTTGAACTTCCTTAATTCTATGCGGAAAGTGGTGCCTTTACCGGGTTCGGAACTTTTTACATAAATCTTTCCACCGTGGTAAGATTCAACAATTCTTTTAACCAACGACAGGCCCAGACCCCATCCCCTCTGTTTGGTTGTGTAGCCGGGATTGAAGACGGTTTTGAATTTGGACTTTGGAATCCCTTTTCCTGTATCGGTGATATCTATCCTTACATTTGTTTTACGGTCTTCCACCCTGAAAACGATCTCGCCCTGCCCTTCCATGGCGTCCACAGCATTCTTGGTAAGGTTTTCGACCACCCAGGCAAAAAGCGATTCGTTCATAAGAACCAAAACAGGAGATGCCGGAAATTGGGTTTCAATTTTTACTTTTTGGGAGATGCGTGTATTCATATAGTCCAGTGCCTGCTGTAAGGACAGGCAGATATCAACAGCCTCCGGTTTAGGATCGGAGCCTATTTTTGAAAAGCGGTCGGCAATGGTCTCGAGCCGCTTTACATCTTTTTCCATCTCATTTAAATAGGATGCGTCGATTTCTTTCGACTTAAGGTATTCTATCCAGGCAATAAGCGACGAGATAGGTGTACCCAGTTGATGGGCCGTTTCCTTCGACAATCCCACCCACACCTTGTTCTGTTCGGCTTTCTTCGTGCTGGCCAATGCCAGGAAGGCAATCAGGATAAATATAAAGACAACGGTAAGCTGGGCATACGGATAGATAAGCAGTCTTTTCAGGATAATGGAGTCGTCGTAATAGATATACTGATAGGTTCCGTCTTCCATATCAACCACAATGGGGTCGTTCTTATGCTTTAACTTTTTTACCACCTCTTTCAGGTAAGTTTCCGGCTCATTTTCCGGAACCTGTATATTATTGTAGGATAAAACCCGGTCTTGTTCGTCGCACAGCACAACCGGGATGGAGGTATTTCCCTGGATAATTTTCAAAATCAGGTTCATATCCAGACTCGGATTCTCGTTGGTCATAACCCGCGTTGCCTCCGCCCAGACCTCAATTTTCTGGCGTTCTTCGTTGGCAAGATTCTTAATAAGAGAATCGGATACCACCACCGAAGCGATGGCAATCAGTACGGCTGTAACGATAAAAATATATTTAAGACGCTGACGGGAATCGTAAATGCTGCTCATGGTATTTCTTTTCAATACTTAACAAACGACGGAACGGCCACAATATTATACAAAAAAGCGTGAACCTGCGTACCTGAAGCGCAAATTAATTAGTGCAGGTCGCAGCATTGCAGGTCTGTTTGTCGAAAAGACAAAATAACAAAATGGCAAAACAACTCTTTATGGATAAGCTGCAGCTGGCTCCAGCTACGGGAAGCTGTACCGGGGGCTTTCTCGGCAAGTTGGAGATAATCAGTTTATTGTTCATCTCTCCCTAATGGGAACAATTTGTTTTTGATAAACCGATCTACTGCTTACCTCTCAATTTTCTCGTTTGCCTTTCCGTGGTTTCATCAACGTTTTGTAAATAAAAAAACGATCATTTAAAAAGTATACTGGGAGAATAAATGAGAAGAAAGCGTATTTACAGCGAGCAAACAAGGGACTTCTGAGACAAAACCAGCTTATTCTGCATCCAAAAGATATATCTTTCAACTTCAAACCTGGTATATTTGCTCCTCAAAAGTACCGAGCCTTGTCTGCCAAAGTAGTATGATTGCAAAAAAAGGGCGCTTTCACGTATGAAAGTGCCCTTTTCTTTGTATTTAATTCCGCTTATATGCCTTGGCCGAGAAACGGTCTTGTAAGCAATAACCCTCAATTACTCACCATACAGTGGTAATCAAGGCTGGATGCTGACTTATTGTTTTTCCTGTTGTTGAACAATCAACGCTGTGGCCAGATTATTTAACTAACAGGAGTTTATGCATAAGATCGGCAAAAACAGCTGCCATACGCTGCTGAACCGGCTGATGTCTTCCGCGCAAAGGATGCCATCCGTAGGTAACACCGTCTATCACCTGTTTATCTGTAGAATAGATAAGACTGGTCTGCGCTCCGGTAACCGGATGAAGCTGATTCTTCGAAAAACCCGCATACTTATCAAATTCCACCAAAGGGAATCCCCATTTGGCAGCCAGTTTGCGTACAGATTCGTTGTACAGGGTACGGGCATCGTGCCAGTCGGTACACAATACAACCAACGCAGGCTTGCCTGTTAGCGATCCGTAATAACGCGAATTCTTGTCGAATTTTAGATTATAGCAATCAGATAGGTAACGCTTTATTACATAATCGTAGGCTGCCGCATAGTTGGAACGATCGATAGGCATCTGATAATCGGTATAGGCCGGCTTTATCTGCGAATCTTCGTACACATCCCTGTTATGCACCTGCATAATCACAAATGCGTCTATCTCCTCCAGTTCTTCTTTTGTATACAAAACACCCTCGTACATTCTGTTGGCGGTATTAGCAATGGCCTCTCCCCCTTTTGCCCGGTTCAACGGGATAGCTCCTAATTGTTCGCATCCCATTTCAAACCATGAATTTGACTTTTCGGCAAATGATGCACCGGTAAGTAATATTTTAATCGAGGTTGAATCTGGTTTTACCTCGGCACGGGTGGCTAATGAAAAAAGAAGCGTAAAGAGTAATAAAATAACATTTTTATTCATTTCAATCAGGAATTAAGGCTTCAAATTTAACCTAATTATTTTTCAAAACACTTCTTACATATAGAAAAACATTATCAACCAGATATTATTCGCAATCTGAGGCCTTTATTTCGCGATTTGAGATGATGAATAAATCTGCATATAATATTTTTGCATTTATAAATTCCTATATATCTTTTATTTAAATATCTGAATGAATAAAATCTACAATTATAATCAACAATAATCATTAACAATTAATACAACAAAGCCTATGAGAAAGAAAAAATAAATTGATATAATATTATACATGTCTTACGACTTTCTACTAAACGTTAGATATTTCAAATTATAACTTTAAAACAAAATACTTATGAATATAAACAAGCAATTAAAGGATATAAAATTGCAGAATAAACTCAAGTTACTTTTACTATTATCATTTACCAATTTATATCTATCTTATGCAAATCCAGCGGAATCGTTATATACACATCGATTAAATCTTGACAAGGAGAGCATTACAAATCAACAAAATCGCAAAATAACTGGGAAAATAGTTGACAGCAATGGAGAGGCTATTATAGGAGCAAATATTATTGTAAAAGAATCAAATAATGGAACTGTAACTGACATTAATGGAGAATTTGCGATAGAAAACATCAATGATAATGATATAATTCAAATCTCATATATAGGATATATTAAACAAGAAATCAAGCTCCAATCTAAATCTCATTATGAGATCAAATTAATTAGTGATAATCAGAATTTAGAAGAAGTTGTAGTTGTTGGTTATGGAACTCAACGAAAAAAAGAATTAACGGGATCTGTGACATCCCTTAAGTCTGATGAAATAATAAAAATAGCTACAAATTCGTTCACAAATTCTTTACAAGGAAAAATTCCTGGGGTTCAAATTAGTCAATCAAGTGGAGCGCCTGGAGCAGGAAGTTCAGTAAGAATACGTGGAGTTGGCACAACAGGAGCTAATGAACCTTTATATGTAATTGACGGACTCCCTATTGGAGGGTCAAATATGTCTATTAGTGGAAGTAGTGATAATATTAGTGGATTGTCTATTGTCAATCCGAATGACATCGAATCAATTGAAGTTCTTAAAGATGCAGCAGCTGCAGCGATATATGGAGCAAGAGCTGCAAATGGAGTTATTCTTATCACAACGAAAAGAGGTAGCGAAGGTCTGGCAAAAATCAACTATAACTCTTATATTGCACTTGAAGAATTATGGAAGAAACCTGATTTCTTAAATGCAAGAGAATTCGCCACATTAGCAAATGAACTTTTTGCTAATAGTAATATGGAAGCAAATCCAGAATTTTCCAACCCCGAATCGCTAGGTAAAGGAACTGATTGGATAGACGCTATATTTCAAACTGGATTTACTCAAAACCATGATTTGTCTGTATCTGGAGGGACTAAAAATACAAAAGCCTCATTATCCTTAGGATACTTAGATCAAGACGGAACAATGATTGAAACTTGGTATAAAAGATATACTGGAAGATTAACTCTTGATTTGGTTGCGAATAATTATTTGAAATTCGGATCTTCATTAGCATTTACTAACACCCAGGCAAAGGGTCAAAGAAACAATGAACTTAGAGTTGGAATTTTCAACTTAGCACAACAAATGTATCCTAATTTAGGAATTAATGATGTTATTGATGGTTCAACAGCTTATTATACTTCTCAAGCAGACAATCCCGTCTTACGTGCTAAATCAATAGACAATAGAATGGAAAACTTAAGATTGTATGGAAATTCATTTGCTGAATTAGAAATATTTAAGGGATTAAAATTGCGATCTACTATTGGCCTCGATAGTTATAATACAAAAAATACTTCTTGGGAACCTAAGGTCCAAAGAGGACATTACAGAAATCTACAGGCAAGATTAACCGATCAAAATAATAGAGGATTTAATTGGGTTCTAGAAAACACATTGAGTTATTCTGGAGTTTTCGACAAACATCGTATTTCTGCATTAGTTGGACAAACAGCCCAAAAAAATAGACAGGACTATTTATCATCTGTTGGAAAAGAATATATTAATGAAACAATACAAGTTATTGATGGTAGTAAGTCGAGCGAAAGAACAACATCTGGCACAAAATCTGAATATACTTTAGCATCATATCTTGGTCGTATTAATTATTCATTAAACGATAGATATTTATTCTCTTTAAGTATAAGAAGAGATGGTTCATCAAACTTTGGACCAAATAACAAATGGGGCGTATTTCCCTCAACATCAATTGGCTGGAATATTTCTGAAGAAGAATTTATGAAGAATCTAAAATTTATTTATTCTTTAAAACTTCGTGGAAGTTGGGGGCAGTTAGGCAATGATAATATTGGAGCATTTGGATATTACAGCACTGTAAGAATTGGAAACAATGCAGATAATTATATATTAGGTAAAAATCAAGGTCTAATAACAGGTGCATCTATATTAAGGCCAGGGAACCCTGATTTAAAATGGGAGGCAAGTGAACAATTAAATATTGGGATGGATGCCTCATTCTTTAATGGAAAACTAACAGCTAATGTAGATTACTACGTGAAGGAGACCAAAGATATGCTTATATCTCTTCCTGTTTCTTTCGAAGCAGGCTTCCAATCAGCACCTTCAATTAACGGAGGTAGCATAAGCAATAAAGGGCTTGAACTTACTATGGGATTTAGAGAAAAAATAGGTGATTTAAATTGGAGTATATCTGGTAATCTTTCATCAGTAAGTAATAAGGTGACAAGCCTAGGTATTGGATTGCCTATTACTGGAAGTAGCGTTTCAAGTTATATTAGCTTACCTGCTACTTATACTGAAGTCGGAGAAGAAGTTGGATATTTTAAAGGATACATTGTTGATGGAATATATCAATCTGATTCAGATGTTGACCTAGAATTTCAACCAAATGCAAAGGCTGGTGATTTTAAATTTAGGGATATAAACAATGATGGAGTTCTTACAGACGAGGATAAAACTAAAATTGGAAGTCCATGGCCTAATTTTACATATGGTGCGAATATTGATTTAGAATATAAAGGTTTTGATTTTAACTTATCAATAACCGGAGTCTCTGGAAATGATATTTTTAACGCAAACAAAATAAACACCTATCCCATGAAATACTTTGGTGGATCGGGAGTTGTAAATGCTTCAAAGAATATTTTAAATAGATGGACCCCAGGCAGTGGTCGGAATGAAATTCCTCGATTAATTTATAATGATGCTAATGGGAATTACGGTAATAGCTCTACATTCTACGTCGAAGATGGAAGCTTTATGCGCATAAGAAATATAACATTAGGATACACAATCCCAAAGAATATTATAACTACTCAAATTGTCACTTCTTGTAGATTATATATTAGTGTCCAAAATCTATTTACATTTACTAATTATTCAGGATTCGACCCTGAGGTAAGTTCTTCAAATCCAATAAACTCAGGTATAGATGACGGAGTGTACCCTGTTCCTCGGACGTTCCTAGCAGGTATAAACTTAAGTTTCTAACTATAATACTAAATAAATATGAAACCTATAAATAATTTTTTAATTTTTATATTTTTGATTTTAACATTTAGCTCCTGCGGTGATGACTTTTTATCTTTATCATCAAAAGATACAGTTACAGAAAGTGCATTTTTTATTACACAAGAAGATGCTTATTCTGCATTAGCTGGTGTGTATGCAACTTTGCAGAATGAAGCAACTTTTACAAATGTGCGAAATGCGGCTGACATCGAATGGGCAATTACTGGCGATTTATATGAAATGGATAGAAGTGCTAATCGAATTGAATTGCACTCATTACGTTTTCCTGCAAGCAATACGATTTTACGTGATATATATCAAAATTCATATTTAGGCATTAGTAGGGCAAATGTGGTTGTTGATAAGATATCAAAATCTCCTATTAGTCAAGAAACAAAAGATCAAATTATTGGACAAGCCCTTTTTATTCGAGGTCTCTATTACTATAATCTTGTTCATTTCTTTGGCGGAGTTCCATTGATTACAACACCTCTTTCAGCCTCTGATGATCTTCAGTTACCAAGAAATTCAGCAGATGAAGTCTGGGATCAAGTAGAAAAAGACATGATAGATGCTTCATCTTTATTACCTATTAAATGGGACAATGACATTGATAAAGGAAGAGTTACAAAAACTTCCGCATGGGGTTTTCTAGTTAAAGCATTCCTTTGGAGAGAAAAGTGGGATGATGCTATAATTTATAGCGAAAAAATAGTATCTTCTGGGCAACATTCGTTAATTGAAACAGGATTTCGAGATATTTTTAGAGAAGAAAATGAGAACAATGCAGAGATGGTATTTTCTACTCAATTTAGTACTTTGCAAGGAGAACAAAATAATTTAGTTGCAAGAACTGCTCCACGAGGAGCTCCTTCAAAATACACTGGTCCTGCTGCTTGGAGTAATTTTGTACCAAATAGACATTGGGTAAATGCTATGGAAAAAAACACAGACAATACTATAAAAGATGATCGTTATTCTGTAATTCTAGGCCCAACAGAGATTCATCCCGAAAATGGATATCAATTACCAGCTGTTCCTCCTGCTGGGATGACAAAAACAGGCTATATAGTAACAAAATACTGGTTTATGCCCCCAATACAAAATTCAGGAATAAACGCTCCAATACTTAGATATTCAGAGGTATTGCTAAATTATGCAGAAGCTCTAAATGAAAAAGGAAAATCCGATGATGCCATGAGATTGGTTAATCAAGTAAGAATTAGAGCTAAATTAGAACCCAAATCGGTTAATCTATCGAAAGAACTTGTGCTTGATGCAATTTTTGAAGAAAGACGTTTTGAATTTATTTGGGAGCCGACAGGAGGCTTTAATGATTTGAACAGAAGAGGACGATTCATTGAATTTATCAAGAAAAACAGACCTGACTTCCAAGAATTAGGCATTGATGCCAAGCCATGGTTACATACAAAACCTATTTTATTCCCTATCCCAACTGAAGCTTGGACTAAGAATAGAGCTTTAGTACAAAACCCTCATTATACATTCTAGAATATTACTATTAATATGTTAAAGTAATTCAGTCGTTTGTAGGTCTTTGGAATCCAGAAATAATTCATTTATCTCTGGATTCCAAAATATAAACAATAAACAAAATATCTTCCTTTTTTATCTAAATCAAACGGTATAATTTATGAAACAACCTTGCATAACCTTTTTACTAGCCATAATTACAGTTACCCCTAATCTTTGTTCACAGGAAAGTCTTTCAAATAAGGATAGGGCATGGAGGCATATAGAATCCTGTTTTACACCTCCTGCCCGGTTCAGGGACAGCGTGGGTGATTATCGGTCGGCGTTACGGTTCTATAATGGAGATACGGTTGCCAACCCCACGGAATGGAAAAGCCGCAGGAATGAAATCGTAGCGAAATGGAATGCCATGCTGGGAGTGTGGCCGCCATTGATTGAAAATAACAACCTGCAGATTATCAGCAAGGTGTTACGTGAAGACTTTATACAGTATACAGTGCGCTTCCGGTGGACCCCGAATGAATTTACCACAGGCTACCTGCTTGTGCCCGTTGGGGAAGGGAAAAAACCGGCCGTGATTACTGTTTTCTATGAGCCGGAAACGGCCATCGGACTGAGCGATAAACCGAACCGTGATTTTGCTTACCAGCTTGTGAAAAGGGGATTTATCACCCTTTCCATCGGGACCAAAGAGGCCTCCGAAGCAAAAACATATGCACTGTTCTATCCTGAATTAAACCATGCAACCATCCAGCCTCTGTCTGTGCTGGCCTATGCCGCTGCAAACGCATGGGATGCATTGTCACGGTTTCCCGATGTAGATTCTACACGTATCGGAATTGTTGGTCATTCCTTCGGTGGCAAATGGGCGATGTTTGCCTCTTGTCTGTTCGATAAATTTGCCTGTGCTGCCTGGTCGGACCCCGGTATTGTATTTGACGAAACAAGGGAATCTGTAAACTACTGGGAGCCTTACTATCTGGGTTACCACCCGCAGCCCTGGAGGCCAAGAGGCGTTATAAGTAAAGATAATCCGGCCAAGGGATTGTATCCCGAGTTGAGGAAAAAGGGCTTCGATCTGCATGAATTACATGCCTTGATGGCCCCAAGACCTTTCTTGGTTTCAGGAGGTTCGGAAGATCCGGATGAACGTTGGATTCCTTTAAACAGAACGATTGAAGTGTATCGATTGCTGGGCTATGAAAACAGGGTAGGGATGAGTAACAGGCCGGATCATTCTCCAACAATCGCATCAAACGAGGTTATTTACTCTTTTTTCGAATACTTCTTAAAATAGATATAAAATCCTGTGTAATTCAACTGGCTTAACTTTGGCCACAATTATAGTTTGTTTATAATTACAATTATTATATTCAACTAGAAATAATTTATATCGAAATTCTAAGCTTATTTTTTAATAAAAACACGTGCAAATTTTTATTTGTCATATTTAAAAATCATTATTTTTAAGTAAGTTTGTAAATGAGTTACTCTTAATCTAAATTTCACGACGATGGCAAAGATTCTACTCCTTACAGACTTTTCAAGCGGATACAGCCGAAACCTGTTAAAGGGAATCGTAAGATATTCAAAAGAGGTCGGCAACTGGTCATTCCAACGAATGCCATTGTACTATCGCATGCTATACGGTGAAAACGGGGTTGTAGAATGGGCCAAGAAATGGCAGGCCGATGCAATCATCGCCCAACTTTCAGACGTGAACATCGAACTTTTAAATGATCTGAATATTCCTATCATTGTTCAGAATTACAGAGATAGGAACAAGGCTGTCTCCAATCTTACAGGCGATTATTTTAATACCGGGGTAATGGCGGCTAAGTTTTTTCTTAACAGAGGATACCGGAACTTTGCTTTTTATGGATTTAAGGGAGCGATTTGGTCAAGAGAAAGGGCCGATGGTTATAGCCACGAAATTGAAAAACAGGGATATAAGCTTGCAGTACTGGAAAACGACAACAAAGACAAAGAAGAGTGGAGCTACAATCATACAGTTTTGGGAAACTGGCTTCAATCTTTACCTAAGCCTGTTGCCCTCTTTGCCTGCGACGACCATTTTGCATTACAAATATCCGAAACATGCAATGTCTATAATATTAATGTACCAGATGACATAGCTATACTTGGCGTTGATAATGACGATCTTCTATGTAATATTTCTGATCCACCCCTATCTTCAATTGTTTTAGATGTTGAAAACGGAGGATACAATGCAGGCAAACTTTTGCATCAATTGATAACAAAAGAAATAACCGAACCATTTAATATCGTAGTCAATCCTCTAATCATTGAGCGCCGCAAATCTACGGAGAAGTATGCTGTTTCGGATAAAAATATCCGAACAATTCTAAATTATATTGAAAAAAACTATGCCAATCACCTTTCCGTTGAAGAATTGGTAAAACAGGTCCCGCTATCAAGAAGGGTACTAGAGAAAAAGTTCAAGGAAGAGACCGGCGAATCCTTATATCAATATATACAGAACTATAGGATAGATCAATTCACCAGATTACTTATAACAACCGACTATTCCCTTTTTGAGGCTGCACTTCAATCCGGATTTGAAAATTACAAAAACGTGTCCCGAATTTTTAGAAAATACAAATCACTATCTCCTGCCGAATACAGAAAACGTTACAAATGCAACTCATCGGTTGAAGAAATTGAACATTGACGTTTTTTGAGGATATCGATACGTATTTTGAGATTCTAAATAGTAGATTAAGGGATATTTTTGTAAAAAATGCAACCTTATGATTATTTACTATAGAATTCAGACTCAATGTATCATTCATGTAAATTAAAATGCAGAATTTTAGATACTCTTGATCAACATTGGATCATGGGAATTAAAATAGCGGAAAATAACACGCTGGATGATATAACGCAAATCGACTCTCTCTTATGGAAATTAGTAGGCCGGGCTTTTTATCCGGCCTACAATTCCGGAGCTGATTGGCGTAACTTAGCTATTGCTCGAGTATTTAAAATGCCTGGATAAAACGTTAATCAACAAATTAGAAACAACTTAAATAACTAGTATTATGACATCAAGACGAAATTTTATTAAAAAAGCAGCCATGGGTACCGCAGCGCTAACTGTCGGTGGAGTACTTCCTGGGTTCAGCGCGAAGAGTTACAGTAACATTATTGGAGCAAATGATAAAATAAGAGTTGGCGCCATCGGCGTAAACTCAAGAGGGATGGCACTTGCAACCAATTTTGCCAAACAACAAGGTTGCGAAATTACAAGAATTTGCGATGTTGATTCAAGAGCCATTGCAAAATGTATCACATCTATCGAAAAGGCTGCATCTTACAAGCCCAAAGGGGAAAAGGATTTACGTAAGATGGTCGAATCCAAAGATGTAGATGCCGTGATCGTTGCAACTCCCGATCATTGGCATGCGCCGGCAGCTCTCTATGCCCTAAAAGCGGGTAAAGAGGTATATCTTGAAAAGCCCTGTAGTTACGCCCCTGCCGAAGGAGAAATACTTATTCAGGCAGCAGCTAAATATGGCAGAGTATTGCAGATGGGAAACCAGCGCCGTTCATGGCCGAATGTTCAGGTAGGAATCAAGGCACTTAAGGAAGGTATAATTGGAAATGTTCACTTTGGTAAAGCCTGGTATACTAACAACAGACCATCTATCGGTATTGGTAAAGAGGTAGCAGTTCCTGAATGGCTGGATTGGGATTTGTGGCAGGGACCTGCACCCAGAGTAGCATTTAAGGATAACTTTGTACATTATAACTGGCATTGGTTCTGGAGATGGGGTACAGGGGAAGCTTTGAACAACGGAACCCACATGATCGACATCCTTCGTTGGGGTATGGATGTAGACTATCCTACAATGGTTAATTCAGCAGGAGGACGTTATTTTCATAAAGATGATTGGGAGACTCCTGATACACAGGTTATAAATATTGAATTTGGCAAAAGTAAATCCATGACTTGGGAAGGTAGAAGCTGTAATGGACGTTCTATTGAAGGTAGTACTGTTGGATGTATGTTTTACGGAGATAAAGGCAGCATGTTGATAACAGGAAGCGATGGATATAAAATATTCGGATTAGATGACAAAGTTATTAAGGAGCAAACCAGTAAGATTGCGATTGATCCCAGAAATCTGATGAATCCGGCAGAAAGGCTGGATGCTTACCATATTCAAAACTTCTTCGACGGCATTCGTAAAAGTGCTGCACTCAATTCGGATATTACTTCGGGTCATAAAAGCACACTGCTTATGCAATTAGGTAATATCTCCCAGCGAGTAGGAAGATCGCTCGATATTGATCCGCTGAATGGTCGCATTCAACAAGATAGTATCGCCATGAAGCTTTGGAACAGAGACTACGAACAAGGTTGGGAAATGAAACTTTAATATACATTTTATAAAATAGATATGTCGAACGAAACCGTAAGCAGTAATACCCTCGATAAAAGATCAACAGTCATAGCTGTAATTATAATTGGAGCTATGTTCTTTATATTCGGTCTGGTATCGTGGGTAAATGCGATACTTATTCCTTATTTTAAAATTGCCTGTGAATTAACTCATTTCGAATCTTATTTTGTTGCATTTGCTTTTTACATTGCATACCTGGTTATGTCTGTCCCTTCTGCCTTTCTTTTAAAGAGAGTCGGATATAAAAAAGGGATGATGGTCGGATTCTTCTTTATGGCTGCGGGAGCATTGATATTTGTCCCTGCTGCCCTTACCCGTACATATGGCATATTTCTTACAGGCTTATTTACAATCGGCACAGGATTAGCCATTCTTCAATCAGCTGCAAATCCGTACATTACGATTGTCGGACCTATAGAAAGTGCGGCCAAGCGGATGAGTATTATGGGGGTATGTAACAAATTTGCCGGGATTGTATCTCCGTTGATTTTTGCAGCAGTTGTACTTAAAGTTTCAGACAGTGATATGTTTACTCTGTTGGAATCCGGCACATTAGATGAAGTGGCAAAAAACAACATGCTGGACGAACTGATCAGGCGTGTGATTCTTCCCTATAGCGTATTGTCGGCTTTACTCTTTGCATTCGGATTGTTTATTCGTTTTTCAGTATTACCGGAAATTAATCCTGAGCACGAAACTAAAGAAGAAGCTGCTTCAAATAATGGAAAGAAATCTATACTGGATTTTCCGTATCTTATTCTGGGAGCATTTGCATTGTTTCTGCATGTTGGGACTCAGGTGGTAGCCATTGATACGATTATCGGATACGCCGGAACGATGGGTATGGATTTATTGGAAGCAAAAGCATTCCCCTCCTACACGTTAACAGCTACGATTGCGGGTTATTTACTTGGAATAATTCTTATTCCGAAGTACATTTCACAGACCAATGCACTGCGTTTTTGCTGCACATTAGGACTTTTTCTATCTCTTGGGGTAATTTTGGCCGATTACGACGTTACAATTCTGGGACACCAAAGTAATCTGTCAATCTGGTTTTTAGCATCACTTGGATTTCCAAACTCTCTTATTTATGCAGGAATATGGCCATTGTCAATTAAGGGATTAGGCCGATTTACAAAAATCGGATCATCACTCTTGATTATGGGATTATGTGGAAATGCTATAATGCCAGTCCTTTATGGATATTTGGCAGATGTATGGGACGTGCAGGCAGCTTACTGGTTATTGGTTCCCTGTTATCTGTACCTGATATTTTTTGCAGTCCACGGGCACAAGATTAAAAGCTGGTCGCCCGCTAAATAAATAAAAAAATGAAGCATAGACTAGTTATAAACGACGCAATTATCATTCTTCCGGGTCGAATTTCGGAAAAGGGATATGTTGTTTGCGAAGGCGGAATCATTACTCAGATCGGGCAGGGATATTTTCCTGCTACTGAAAGTGATGAGATTATAAATGCTGGTGGACTTTATGTATCACCTGGGTTTATTGATATGCACACACATGGAGCCGGAGGATATGACTTTATGGATGGAACTGTTGAAGCCTATCTGGGCGCTGCCAAAATGCATGCAAAACATGGAACTACTTCCCTATTGCCAACAACGCTTACAAGTACGAATGAAGAATTACTCAAAACATTCAGTATATACAAAGAAGCAAAGGCAAAAAATACGGAAGGCGCCTCCTTTTTAGGTTTACATCTGGAAGGTCCCTATTTTGCATACGGGCAAAAAGGAGCACAAGACCCCAAGTACCTTCGGAATCCAGAACCCGAAGAATACAATGCCATCCTGGAAGCCTCCGATGATATAATGCGTTGGAGTCTGGCTCCCGAATTAAAGGGGGCGATTGAGTTTGGCAAAGTACTTCGATCTAAAAATATCTTGCCATCCATTGCCCATACAGATGCCATATGCGAAGAGGTGGAAGAGGCTTTTGACGCAGGTTTTACTCATGTAACGCATCTGTATTCCTGTATGTCTACCATCACACGCCGCAACGCATACCGATATGCCGGAGCGTTGGAAGCTACGTATCTGATAGATGAGATGACAGTCGAGATTATTGCGGATGGAGTCCATCTGCCCAAATCGCTGTTGCGGTATGTATATAAGTTCAAGGGGCCTGATAAAATTGCTTTATGTACAGACTCAATGCGGGGGGCAGGTATGCCGGATGGAGAGTCAATCCTGGGCAGTCTGCAAGGAGGACAAAAAGTAATAATTGAGGATGGCGTTGCCAAACTACCCGACCGCACAGCCTTTGCGGGAAGCGTTGCTACAGCCGACCGACTTATCCGTACCATGATCGGATTGGCGGATGTACCCCTGGAAGAGGCAATCAGAATGATTACACTTACTCCGGCTCGTATATTAAAGATAGATAAAACAAAAGGTTCAATAGAAATAGGAAAAGAAGCCGACCTTGTTCTTTTCGATAAAGATATCAATATCAATACTACCATAATAAATGGTAAGGTTGTGTATAAAAAAACTCACTAAAATACGTAGAAAAAAATGATTTTCACAAAAGATAAAATAACAGTAAAGCTTTATGATTCCCGTAAAGAGATGGGAGAAATAGCAGCAAGCGACACAGCAGCTAAAATTCAAGAGTTGCTACTCGTAAAAGATGAAATAAACATAATATTTGCAGCAGCTCCTTCTCAAAATGAATTTTTGGCTTCATTAGTCAAAGAAAACCGGATCGACTGGAGCAGAATAAATGCCTTTCACATGGACGAATACATAGGGTTGGAAGAGGATGCTCCTCAAAGATTCGGACATTTCTTAAAAGAGAGCATTTTCGGGAAAGTTCCCTTCAAACAGGTTAATTATATCAACGGGAAAGCTCTTCCTTCCGAAGAATGTGCCCGATACGAAGCGCTTTTAAAACAATATCCTGCAGACATTGTTTGCTTAGGAATAGGAGAAAATGGTCATATTGCATTCAATGATCCGCACGTGGCTGATTTCAAAGACCCTCAGGCTGTTAAAGTTGTTGATCTGGATCAGGCCTGCAGGCAGCAACAAGTCAACGACGGATGCTTTCAATCCATCAATGAAGTACCAACTCACGCCTATACTTTAACCATACCGGCACTGCTTTCGGCCGACTATATGTATTGTATTGTTCCTGGCGAAAGCAAGGCAAATGCTGTATACCATACATTGTACGGTGAAATTAGTATAAATTGTCCAGCCTCTGTTTTACGAACAAAAGATAATGTAACTTTGTATCTCGATGCAAATAGTGCGTCATTAATAGAGACAAAAACCTTTTAAATTTACATATCATGAAATTAAAAATCATTGCATTGTTATGTTTGCTGATTACATCCGCTGGTTTGCTACATGCACAGGAAGTAATCAAAATAGGTATAATTGGTCTGGACACATCACATGCTCCAGCATTTATTAAATTGTTAAACAGCAATGATCCTCTACCGGAACATAAGGGTTTTAAGATTGTTGCTGCCTATCCCTATGGATCGAAAACAATCGAAAGCAGCTACAAACGTATCCCAGGATATACGGAAGAGGCTCAGAAGCATGGAGTTGAAATAGTAGGGTCTATTGCTGAACTTTTGGAGAAAGTGGATTGTGTTATGCTTGAGACCAATGACGGTAATCTGCATCTTGATCAGGCTGTTGAAGTCTTGAAAACCGGCAAACCCATGTTTATTGATAAACCGGTAGCCGCCACTCTAACCGATGCGATTGCTATTTTCTCGTTGGCTAAAAAATACAACTCTCCTATGTTTTCTTCATCTACCTTACGGTTTACTCCAAGAAATCAAGAGCTTAAAAGAGGAGAACACGGTAAGGTTTTGGGTGCCGACTGTTTTTCACCGGCAACAAACGAACCTTCTCATGCCGATTTCTCATGGTACGGGATCCATGGTGTTGAAACCTTGTTCACCGTTATGGGTGGTGGCTGCAAGCAGGTAACCCGTGTATCTGCCGAAGGTACAGATGTTGTAGTGGGATTATGGAACGACGGACGTATCGGAACATTCAGAGGACTCCGTACAGGTAAAGCTGACTTTGGTGGTACCGCTTTCTGCGAATCAAAAACGGTTGCAGCAGGTGGATACATTGGATTTAAAGATCTGCTAACGGAAATTCTTACATTCTTCAAGACAAAAAAGGTTCCGGTAACTGAGCAGGAGACCATAGAAATATTTACTTTTATGGAAGCTTCCAACCAAAGCAAGCGATTGGGAGGGAAACCCGTATCAATGCAGGAGACACTTGAACGCTGTACAAAAGCCGCTCAAAAGGTTCTAAAAGCTAAGAAATATTAATATGAAGCATATACTGTTTCTGTTACTCATAGTATTAATGGCCTGTCAGCCCAAATCAGAAAACAAGAAATTTACCGGAGCAGAAGGTGAAATCAAAATTATCACCTTGGCTCCGGGCCATTTCCATGCAGCTCTTCTTCAAAAAACGATGTTGAAACAGCTTGATAAAAAGGTACAGGTCTATGCTCCTGCCGGTCCGGAGGTTGATGCCCATCTGGCTCTTATCAACTCTTTCAACAATCGCAGCGAAAATCCTACATGTTGGGATGAAGAGGTCTATATTGGAGACGACTATCTCACAAAGATGCTGAATGATAAGAAAGGAAATGTTGTGATTCTTGCGGGTAACAACAAAGACAAGACATCCTACATTCTTCAGTCGGTTGCGGCAGGGATGAATGTACTTGCCGACAAACCGATGGCAATTGATAAATCTTCATTCCATAAACTGGAAGAGGCTTTTGAGCTAGCCAATAAAAAGGATGTATTACTTTACGACATCATGACAGAACGCTATGATATCCTTAACATAGTGAATAGGGTGCTTATGCAGCATAAAGAGCTGTTTGGCGACATCCAAACCGGTACACCCCAAGATCCTGCCGTTAAGTTGGAAAGTGTTCATCATTTTTACAAGCTAGTATCCGGTAAACCTCTGGTCAGACCTGTATGGTATTACGATGTGATGCAACAAGGTGAAGGGATTGTCGATGTTACAACTCATCTGATAGATTTGATTCATTGGAAATGTTTTCCTGAAACAATCCTAGACTATAAAAAAGACATCCGTATTACCGGGGCTAAGCATTGGGCGACTCCTCTTAGCTTAAGTGATTTCTCGAAATCTACTTCAGCAACGGAATTTCCAGATTACCTGAATAAAGACGTTAAAGATTCCACCTTATTTGTTTATGCAAACGGAGAAATCAACTATCAGGTAAGGGACGTAAATGTAGGCATTTCAGTGGTATGGAATTTCCAGGCTCCCGAAGGTGCCGGAGATACTCATAGTTCTATAATCAAAGGGACCAAGGCCTCTATTTATATTTTGCAGGGGAAAGAACAAGGATATTCACCCAAGTTATATATAAAGAAAGCAGATCAGGTAAGCGAGGCTGATTTTAAATTGCATCTTGATCATGTAATAACCGGATTAAAGAAAAACTACGACATTGGGGCTCAGTTGGCTGATAATGGAATGTACGAAATTGTAATTTCAGACAAACATAAAGACGGTCACGAAGCTCACTTCTCACATGTAGCCGAAAAGTTTTTTGGATTTCTGGTTTCCAGAGAGATGCCGGAATGGGAGGTTCCTAATATGTTAACCAAGTATTTCATCACAACTGAAGCACTTGAAATTGCAAGAAAAGAGGAGAAATGATCGGCAATTATTTAAACTACTACGAATCCTCCAACCTTTTACATGGGTCGCTCATGCAAATTATGGGTACACGTCTGGATGCCTTGATTCTTGGCGCCGGACCTACCTTGGCCAACAAGGTATGGGAAGAGGTGAAAGATGAGTTGGTAAGATTAAATAAGATGCTTAATAAATTTGACAAGGAGAGTGAATTGTATCGAGTGAATAACAAGGCAATTCACTCTCCTTGTTCTGTTAGCGAAGAGTTGTGGAAAATTCTGGCTGACTGTGAACAATATTATGAACGTACCTATGGATACTTTGATATAAGCTTAAAAGATTATTCAAAAGTAGAATTTGACAATGAATGCCATACGGTGTACTTTACTGACACGGGCATCCAACTTGATCTTGGGGGATATGCGAAAGGATACGCCCTCGAAAGCATCAGAAAGATCCTTGTCAACCATTCTATAACCCAGGCTTTAATAAACTTCGGAAATAGCTCCGTACTAGCTCTGGGCAGCCATCCTCATGGGGATAGCTGGTCTATCGGGATAAACGATCCTTATAACCCGGACAAGATTGTAGGAAACATATCTTTACGCGATAATACATTATCAACTTCCGGAAATATGCCCAGTCACACCGGACATATCTTTAATCCATTTACGGGACAATATAACGCCGACAGACGTATTGTTTCTGTTTCTGCCCCTAATGCAATTGATGCGGAGGTAGTCTCCACCACATTGATGATTGCCGATAAAATAAAGGAAAAGGAAATTGTCTCTCAATTTACCATCGACCAGTATTGTATCTTTTCTCTATAACAACTTCATTCAGTCCTTCGTTAAGTTTTAATGCACAGTAATGCTGCTTAGTATTTCATCTGTCGGAATCTCATTGAACAGACACAGCCGACACAAACCTTATAAAAAACATTCTACAGACTTAGATTAAGTTGGAAAGGGATAATATAAACATTGAATATAATAAGTATGACAGATACAAGCTTTGGGTAGTATATATTCAGTAGGGTATATAAACAAAAAAAGGAGTCAGTTCAATTGAACTAACTCCTTCTCTAAAAACGGCGGCTACCTACTCTCCCACTGTTACGCAGTACCATCGGCGTGGGTGGGCTTAACTTCTCTGTTCGGAATGGGAAGAGGTGGAACCCCAACGCTATAACCACCTTAATACCTTTAAGATGTTTGCATGCTGGACAAAGCAATATAGCAACACTTATTCAAGCTCGCTAATCCAATATATCAACCCGTTTTCACGGAAATGAAAGTTTCGGGCTATTAGTACTACTCGGCTTCGACATTACTGCCCTTACACCTGTAGCCTATCAAGGTCGTAGTCTACAACCACCCTTATAAGGAAATCTAATCTTGAGGCTGGCTTCGTACTTAGATGCTTTCAGCACTTATCCAATCCCGACTTAGCTACCCGGCAGTGCTCCTGGCGGAACAACCGGTAAACCAGTGGTCAGTCCAACACGGTCCTCTCGTACTAGTGTCAGAGCCTCGCAAATTTCCTACGCCCACGATAGATAGAGACCGAACTGTCTCACGACGTTCTGAACCCAGCTCGCGTGCCACTTTAATGGGCGAACAGCCCAACCCTTGGGACCTTCTCCAGCCCCAGGATGTGACGAGCCGACATCGAGGTGCCAAACCGCTCCGTCGATATGAGCTCTTGGGAGCGATCAGCCTGTTATCCCCGGAGTACCTTTTATCCTTTGAGCGATGGCCCTTCCATGCGGAACCACCGGATCACTATGCTCTAGTTTCCTACCTGATCGACTTGTTTGTCTCCCAGTCAAGCACCCTTATGCCATTACACTCTACGACCGGTTACCAATCGGCCTGAGGGTACCTTTAGAAGCCTCCGTTACACTTTTGGAGGCGACCACCCCAGTCAAACTACCCACCATACAGTGTCCTCCCTCTCCGGGAGTTAGAATTCAAATAATCAAAGGGCCGTATTTCAACGTCGGCTCCACAAACACTGGCGTGCCCGCTTCGTAGCCTCCGGCCTATCCTACACATTAATTACCCAAATGCAATGTAAAGCTATAGTAAAGGTTCACGGGGTCTTTTCGTCCCATCGCGGGTAATCGGCATCTTCACCGATACTACAATTTCACCGAGCTCACGGTTGAGACAGTGCCCAGATCGTTACACCATTCGTGCAGGTCGGAACTTACCCGACAAGGAATTTCGCTACCTTAGGACCGTTATAGTTACGGCCGCCGTTTACTGGGGCTTCAATTCAATGCTTCTCTTGCGATGACATCTCCTCTTAACCTTCCAGCACCGGGCAGGTGTCAGGCCATATACTTCATATTTCTATTTTGCATAGCCATGTGTTTTTGTTAAACAGTCGCCTGGGCCTATTCTCTGCGGCCACCATTGCTGATGGCGTCCTTTTTCCCGAAGTTACAGGACTATTTTGCCTAGTTCCTTAACCGTGAATCACTCGAGCGCCTTAGTATACTCAACCCAACTACGTGTGTCCGTTTACGGTACGGGTACTCTATAAATTATGCTTAGCAGATTTTCTTGGGAGCCTGTTTACATCCATATTGCTTCGTGCAAGCACTCCGCATACTATCAGGTTCGACTCTCAGGGCGGATTTGCCTACCCCAATCAACGTCTACACCCTTCAACTACCTATTCCGTCAGGCAGCAGGACTGTCACTTCTCCGTCTCCACATCGCTCTATAAAGTAGTATGGGAATATTAACCCATTCTTCCATCGGAATCGCCGTTCGGCTTATCCTTAGGTCCCGACTTACCCTGATCCGATTAACGTTGATCAGGAATCCTTAGTCTTTCGGCGAGGAGGTTTCTCACCTCCTTTATCGTTACTTATACCTACATTTGCTTTTCTGCACGCTCCAGCAAGGGTTACCCCTTACCTTCTAAGCCGAGCAGAATGCTCCCCTACCAATCATAATTAAATGATTCCATAGCTTCGGTAAACAGCTTATGCCCGATTATTATCCACGCCAAATTCCTCGACTAGTGAGCTGTTACGCACTCTTTAAATGAATGGCTGCTTCCAAGCCAACATCCTAGCTGTCTTTGCAATCTGACTTCGTTAATTCAACTTAGCTGTTATTTGGGGACCTTAGCTGATGGTCTGGATTCTTCTCCTCTCGGACATGGACCTTAGCACCCATGCCCTCACTCCTTGTCTAAACTAATACGCATTCGGAGTTTATCTGGACTTGATAGGCGGTGAAGCCCTCGCATCCAATCAGTCGCTCTACCTCATACTAGTAATAACAAAGGCTGCACCTAAATGCATTTCGGGGAGTACGAGCTATCTCCAAGTTTGATTAGCCTTTCACCCCTACCCTCAGTTCATTCGAAAGCTTTTCAACGCTTACCGATTCGGTCCTCCAGTTAGTGTTACCTAACCTTCAACCTGACCAAGGGTAGATCACTTGGTTTCGCGTCTACTACCACTGACTAAGCGCCCTATTAAGACTCGCTTTCGCTTCGGCTCCGGACCTGAAGTCCTTAACCTTGCCAATGACAGTAACTCGTAGGTTCATTATGCAAAAGGCACGCCGTCACATCATATAGATGCTCCGACCGCTTGTAGGCAGACGGTTTCAGGGTCTATTTCACTCCTCTGTTCGAGGTTCTTTTCACCTTTCCTTCACAGTACTGGTTCGCTATCGGTCTCTCGGGAGTATTTAGCCTTACGGGATGGGCCCCGCAGTTTCACACAGGATTTCTCGTGTCCCGCGCTACTCAGGATACTACTAGGCTTCGTCAGTAAGTCGTGTACGGGGCTGTCACCCTATATAGCCGTTCTTTCCAAAACGTTCCACTTTACTAATTTCTTGCCACATCGTAGTCCTACAACCCCTATACTGCCTCAACAGCATAGGTTTGGGCTGTTCCCCGTTCGCTCGCCACTACTTGGGGAATCACTTTTGTTTTCTTCTCCTATGGGTACTTAGATGTTTCAGTTCCCCACGTTTGCCTTCCTTACGGAATGACAGGCCTTCAACCTGCCGGGTTGCCCCATTCGGAAATCGCGGGATCAATTGTTATTTGCACATCCCCCGCGCTTATCGCAGCTTATCACGTCCTTCTTCGCCTCCGAGAGCCAAGGCATCCACCGTCTGCCCTTGCTTACTTTCTCTTTCCGTGCACATATTTGCCATAAGGCATGTGTCGGATTGATATATCTTTAAAGCTTGCTCTTTTTTTGTTACTTTATTGCTTTGTTGTCCATCATGTCAAAGATCTTCTTTTCAACGACTTGTTGTCGTTGAAAGGATTAAAAATCATAGATTTTTTATCCTACTTTTGTGGAGAATAACGGATTCGAACCGTTGACCCTCTGCGTGCAAGGCAGATGCTCTAGCCAGCTGAGCTAATCCCCCGTCTTTTCGTTCGTAGTCCCAGGCAGAGTTGAACTGCCGACCTCTACATTATCAGTGTAGCGCTCTAACCAACTGAGCTATAGGACTGGCTTTCTTACCTTTGCCTGAAGCTCTTTCCTTTTCTTTATCTTCCTTTATTGGCAGATATCCGGGCGGCGCTTCAGCCTCTTGTTTCTCTTCTGGTTTCCCAGTTTTATAAGATCATATATGTTTATCATATCAAACAGCAGTAGTACAAGGAACATAAAGTTTTGTTCCTTCCTTAATACCTTGCAAACCGTAAAAGGGAACTCAGGCTCCAGAAAGGAGGTGTTCCAGCCGCACCTTCCGGTACGGCTACCTTGTTACGACTTAGCCCCAGTCACCAGTTTTACCCTAGGTCGATCCTTGCGGTTACGAACTTCAGGTACCCCCGGCTCCCATGGCTTGACGGGCGGTGTGTACAAGGCCCGGGAACGTATTCACCGCGCCATGGCTGATGCGCGATTACTAGCGAATCCAGCTTCACGGAGTCGAGTTGCAGACTCCGATCCGAACTGAGATAAGGTTTAGAGATTCGCATCCGGTCGCCCGGTAGCTGCCCTTTGTCCTTACCATTGTAACACGTGTGTCGCCCCGGATGTAAGGGCCGTGCTGATTTGACGTCATCCCCACCTTCCTCACAGCTTACGCTGGCAGTCTCTCCAGAGTCCTCAGCTTGACCTGTTAGTAACTGGAAATAAGGGTTGCGCTCGTTATGGCACTTAAGCCGACACCTCACGGCACGAGCTGACGACAACCATGCAGCACCTCGTAGGCAGTCATTGCTGAAAAGGATGTTTCCACCCCTGTCTCCCTACGTTCAAACCCGGGTAAGGTTCCTCGCGTATCATCGAATTAAACCACATGTTCCTCCGCTTGTGCGGGCCCCCGTCAATTCCTTTGAGTTTCACCGTTGCCGGCGTACTCCCCAGGTGGATTACTTAACGCTTTCGCTGTGCCGCTTACTGTGTATCGCAAACAGCTAGTAATCATCGTTTACTGCGTGGACTACCAGGGTATCTAATCCTGTTTGATCCCCACGCTTTCGTGCTTCAGTGTCAGTTGTAGCTTAGTAAGCTGCCTTCGCAATCGGAGTTCTGCGTGATATCTATGCATTTCACCGCTACACCACGCATTCCGCCTACCTCATTTACACTCAAGTCCGACAGTTTCAACGGCATTTTTACAGTTAAGCTGCAAACTTTCACCGCTGACTTATCAAACCACCTACGCACCCTTTAAACCCAATAAATCCGGATAACGCTCGGATCCTCCGTATTACCGCGGCTGCTGGCACGGAGTTAGCCGATCCTTATTCTCAGGGTACATACAAAACAGGACACGTCCTGCACTTTATTCCCCTGCAAAAGAAGTTTACGAACCATAGATCCTTCTTCCTTCACGCGACTTGGCTGGTTCAGGCTCTCGCCCATTGACCAATATTCCTCACTGCTGCCTCCCGTAGGAGTCTGGTCCGTGTCTCAGTACCAGTGTGGGGGACCAACCTCTCAGTTCCCCTATCCATCGTCGGCTTGGTGAGCCGTTACCTCACCAACTACCTAATGGAACGCATGCCCATCTATCAGCGAATTTCTTTAACAAATATCACCATGCGGTGCCCCTGTTTTATGCGGTATTAGTCCGACTTTCGCCGGGTTATTCCCCTCTGATAGGTAGGTTGCATACGCGTTACTCACCCGTGCGCCGGTCGCCACCAGTTGTATTGCTACTCCCGTGCTGCCCCTCGACTTGCATGTGTTAAGCCTGTCGCTAGCGTTCATCCTGAGCCAGGATCAAACTCTTCGTTGTATAATTTGTTTGTCTTAATATCTCTTGCTCAGAATTCCCTTCTATTATTAGTTTACAATTGACGGTATTAATTTTGATTCTTTACGTCCAAGAAAATCATTACTGATCTTCTCAATTCTTGTACTACTTTTTGTTGATATGTAAATCTTTCAAAGAACTCTTGTTTGTTGCATTTTCAACCGTTTTGATCCGGTGTGAAAGCGGGTGCAAAGATAAGACTTTTTATTTTAAACCACCAAATGTTTTCGGAAGTTTTTTTAAAAAAGTTTCGGGCCATCTTAATGTCGCTGCAGGATTATCGCTTAGCCTCGCTAACCTCACCTTATGCTATCCATTTAAATTCCCTCATCATGTTGCTGTGCCGTTCTCTCTTGAATGCGGGTGCAAAAGTAGTGCTTTACAACATACACTCCAAACCTTTTGCAAACTATTTTTACAAGGCTTTTAACACATTTCCCCTTAAACCCTGAATACCCGCACATTACACACAAAACTTTTTTTTCAATCCCCCCAAATCCCGTTTCGAAGCCATTTCCCCTCGCGTACATTATATATATTAAGAGAAAGTGCAATACAGCGTGAATAAGGAACATTTCGGAATATGCCAGGAGAAAATACGGCTCTATTGTCAATTAGTGCTCAAAAAAAGTGAATATAACATCGTTGACATTACAAAAAAATCTCTTCTCTGAAAAAATAAATCCTAAAACAGCATAAAAGAACATCCCTACACCTCTACCTAGGTTATTTAAAACCCCAAACGAAATAGTAATATTTTCATATCATAACACTAATTTGTCCGTATCCTTTGAAAAAATACTTAGTCTATCATTGAACTAAATTTCAATATTTTGGAAATCGATATATTTAACTTTGAAACAAGGTTACCAGATCTTTTAAAATCCTCAATAAACAATGAAAAACAATCTAATAGCATTTATAAAAAATCCCAGGTACTTTTCATTTTAAAAGTCATAACATTTTCTCCAAAAAGTATATACTTTCTGAAGTAAATGTACCCGCAAATTTTTGCTTAAGAGAAAAGTTACGGAGACTAAAGTCAAAAATCGCACATCAAACAAGCCAGAATCGCTATGGCAATGGTACAATCAAGATTATATTCTATCTTAAACCAAATTATTATACATAATATTTGGTACTTTGTTTACTCTATACTATTTTTGTTTCGTTTATATATGATTTCCATTTCCATACACAAATATCTATATCTGATATTTTCGAAATAATACAAAACATATATAGTCTTAAATCGAAATTATAAATAAATATAGAAGAATGATTGTTTTCATTCTATTACAGATTGTCATTTCATTCAATAAAAGTAACCTTATAAATCATTTATGATGATAAACTTCTTGAAACCGGCAGCTCATAAACCATCCTTGGATAATGAAGCAATAGATCCGACATATAAGAAACTCAGATTACAAGTCTTTATCGGTATTTTCGTAGGATACGCCGGTTATTATCTGGTAAGAAAGAATTTTACTCTTGCCATGCCTTATTTAATAGAAATGGGATTTGATAAAGGAGACCTCGGACTGGCTCTTTCTGCTAATGCGATAGCATACGGATTTTCCAAATTCTTAATGGGAGGCGTGTCAGACCGAAGTAATGCAAGGTTTTTTCTACCTTTAGGTCTTATTCTATCTGCTTTAATCACCTTCCTGATTGGAACAAGTGCTGGCATATCGTCCATATCTACCATGTTTATTCTTCAATTTCTAATCGGATGGTTTCAGGGGATGGGATGGCCTCCCTGCGGTAGAGTTATGACACACTGGTTTTCGGTAAAGGAACGGGGTACCAAAATGGCCATCTGGAATGTGGCACATAATGTAGGAGGAGGTATGGTTGGAGCAATGACAGCCTATGGTATTCTATGGTTTGGCTCCTGGCAGGCAGGTATTTTCTGGTTTCCCGCCGTAGTTGCCATACTAATATCCCTGCTAGGCTTGCTCTTGATACGGGATACTCCCCAATCGTGCGGACTACCACCAATAGAAAAATACAGGAATGAGTATCCCAAAAATTACTCAGCGAGTTCGGAGAAAGAGCTATCTGCAAAGGAAATCTTCTTTAAATATGTGCTCAATAATAAAATACTCTGGTATATCGCCATTGCAAATGCCTTTGTGTATCTGGTTCGGTATGGTGTACTTGACTGGGCGCCAACTTATCTGAAAGATGTGAAAGGATACGATATTAAAGAAGTCGGATGGGCTTATTCTGCCTACGAATGGGCAGCTATACCGGGAACACTCATTTGTGGGTGGCTTAGTGACAAGATTTTTAAAGGCAGAAGAGCTATTACAACTATGATATATATGGTATTAGTCGCTCTGTTTGTGGTAATCTACTGGAAAAACATGGACAACCGGCTAC
This sequence comes from Macellibacteroides fermentans, assembly GCF_013409575.1. NCBI lineage: Bacteria > Pseudomonadati > Bacteroidota > Bacteroidia > Bacteroidales > Porphyromonadaceae > Macellibacteroides > Macellibacteroides fermentans. The sequence continues at coordinate 289,973 of NZ_JACCCY010000003.1, forward strand.
TGGACAGTATTGCGCTTATTGCTATCGGCTTCCTAATTTATGGGCCGGTAATGCTTATAGGGGTGCAGGCACTGGACTTAGCTCCCAAAAAAGCTGCCGGAACAGCAGCAGGACTAACAGGGTTCTTCGGGTATTTCTTTGGAACCGCCATTTTAGCCAATATAGTTATGGGATATGTAGTTGAACATTTGGGATGGGATTGGGGATTTTTCATATTACTATCTGCCTGCGCATTGTCCTTTTTGTTTATTGCATTTACCTATAAAGAAGAACAATATCTGATAAAACAGGAAAAAAAGGTCGTAAAGATTGAATAGTCTGCTGCCTAAATAAGATATAAGCTGATAACGAAACATACTGTTGGCTTGTTGACCCGGATCGTGGTTTGTTTTGATGAAAAAAACTTGAATAAAAAAAGCCTGCTTATTCTATAAAAGATAAGCAGGCTTTAGTATTTGGTTTTATGATAATTACAAACCGAATGCCTCTTTAATCTGATCTACATAATCAAGCTTCTCCCAAGTGAAAAGCTCCACTTCACAGATTACAGGAGCCGTATTGTAACGTGAATTAAATTCTTTGATTACAACCTGAGGGGTACGTCCCATGTGTCCGTACGAAGCTGTTTCGAAATAGATAGGATTACGTAATTTCAACCGGTCTTCAATCGCTTTAGGTCGCATGTCGAACAAGTTCCATACTTTTTCAGCAATTTCTCCATCCGTAAGCTTAACATTGGAACGGCCGTAGGTATTGATAAAGATATTCATTGGCTTTGCCACACCAATGGCATAGGATACCTGTACAAGGACCTCGTCGGCCACCCCTGCTGCCACCAGATTCTTGGCAATATGACGCGCTGCATATGCCGCAGAACGGTCAACTTTGGAAGGATCCTTTCCGGAGAAAGCTCCACCACCGTGCGCTCCCTTACCTCCGTAGGTATCTACAATGATTTTTCTTCCGGTAAGACCTGTATCTCCATGAGGGCCACCAATCACAAACTTTCCGGTAGGATTTACATGATAGGTAATTTTATCAGTAAACAAGGCCTGCACCTGAGGAGGGTATTGCGCCATGACGCGGGGAATCAATAAAGATTTCACATCAGCGGCAATTCTATCTTGCATGGCTTTATCGGCTGCATCTTTAGCTGCCTTACTGTCGTCCGCAGGAAGAACGAATTCATCGTGCTGCGTAGAGATTACAATGGTATCGATACGTAAAGGAGTTCCATTATCGTCGTATTCGATGGTAACCTGACTCTTAGCATCCGGACGCAGATAAGGCATTTTTTCTATTTCATTCTTACGTATAAATGCTAGTTCTGATAATAAGGAATGTGATAAATCAAGGGCCAACGGCATGTAGTTTTCTGTTTCGTTGGTTGCATATCCAAACATCATACCCTGGTCGCCCGCACCCTGATTGTAAGGATCCTGGCGTTCAACACCCCGGTTGATATCACCGCTTTGTTCATGTATGGCCGAAAAAACACCGCAAGATTTAGCTTCGAACTGGTATTCACTCTTCGTATAACCAATCCGCTCAATTACAGCACGGGCCACTTCCTGCACATCAACGTATGCACTAGATTTAACTTCTCCAGCCAGAACAACCTGTCCGGTTGTTACAAGTGTTTCGCAAGCAACTTTAGAGCTCTTGTCGTATGCAAGAAACTCATCAAGCAAAGCATCCGATATCTGATCGGCTACTTTATCGGGGTGTCCTTCAGACACCGATTCGGAGGTAAATAAATAACTCATTTTTATATAATTAAGTATATTATATTTTGAACTGAGAGCAGGTAGATGAGGCAGATGCAATAGAAAGGAATAAGAACTTTGATTTTAGCATTTTTTCCCGTGGTTGCAAGCATACAAATCTATCCACATCAGTTCGGGTGCAAAGATACAAACTAATTTCAGGATACAAACAAACCTTTCTGTTTTTCAAAACAATTAAGAATTCGCTTGGCTATTATTCGTCGGAAGTGCTAAATATAATTCACCTATGGAACGATTAAGAACCGGATGAATACAGGTATGAGCAATCTCCGAGAGGGGACCCAGAACAAAGCTACGTTGATGCATCAATGGATGCGGCAACGTAAGAAGAGGTGTATCTATCACCCAATCGTCGTACATTAATATATCAATATCGATAACACGGTCGTGATATTCGCCTTCACTTTTTTGCGAACGGCCCATATCACGTTCTATCTCCTGTGTTAATGCCAGAATCTCATAGGGAGAAAGGGTTGTCTCCATCATGAGCGCAGCATTTAAAAAATTATTTTCTGAAACAAACCCCCAGGGGGTAGTTTCATATAAATCAGAAAGGGCGAGTATACTCCCCACCCTTTCTGATAAAAGCGCCACGGCAGTAATCATATTATTACGCTTGTCGCCTATATTTGCTCCGAGACTAAAATATACAACTGCCATTATAAATCAAATGATTAACATGGCATCACCATAAGCCCCAAAACGATATTTCTCTTTTAAAGCCACATCATAAGCATCCATAATCAGATCGTATCCTCCAAAAGAAGCCGTCATCATCAACAAAGTTGAAAGCGGCATATGGAAATTTGTTACCATGCTTGTTGCAACACTGAAATCGTATGGAGGGAAGATAAATTTGTTGGTCCACCCTTCAAACTCCTTCAAATGGCCATCCGTACTTACAGCAGTCTCAATGGCACGCATAACAGAGGTGCCCACAGCACAAATCTGGTTGTTGCTGTCTTTCGCCTCGTTCACTGTTTTCACCACTTCTGCGTTCACAACCATCTGCTCGGAATCCATTTTATGCTTGGTAAGATCCTCCACATCGATTTCGCGGAAGTTACCTAAGCCCGAATGAACAGTCAGGAATGCAAACCGACAATCCTTGATTTCAAGACGTTTCATCAATTCACGGCTAAAATGTAGTCCTGCAGCCGGAGCCACAACCGCGCCTTCTTCCGATGCATAGATATTTTGATACCTTTGTTCGTCGTCTTCTTCAACTTCACGTTCAATATACTTTGGAAGCGGAGTCTCACCTAAGGCGTATAGAGCCTTTTTGAACTCGTCGTGATTACCATCGAAAAGGAAGCGCAACGTACGTCCACGTGAGGTCGTATTATCTATCACCTCGGCAACCATAGAATCATCTTCTCCAAAATACAGTTTATTCCCGATACGGATTTTACGAGCCGGATCCACCAGGACATCCCATAATCTCAGTTCTTCATTCAATTCCCGCAACAAAAATACTTCAATCCGGGCTCCAGTCTTTTCTTTATTTCCATACAACCGGGCAGGAAATACCTTTGTATTGTTAAAAATAAAAACATCTTTGGGTCCGAAATACTCTAAAATGTCTTTGAAGACTCTGTGCTCAATTTCTCCCGTTTTGCGATGAACTACCATTAATCTGGATTCATCCCTGTTTTTGGCTGGTTGCAGTGCAATCAATTCCGACGGCAAATTAAATTTGAATTTAGAAAGCTTCATACGGTGCTATATTAATTTTCGTTTATTATTTTCACTTCGTTATCTAAAAAGGCATCTATATCTTCAGGATTCATACACTGATCCAGCGTAATATCCCCGATGCGCGTACGTTCAAGCGCAATAAGATGCGCACCCGAATTCAACGCAACTCCGATGTCGCGGGCCAATGCCCTGATATAGGTCCCTTTACTACAAACTACCCGTATTTTTATTACCGGCAATTCACAGTTCAGCAGTTCGATTTCATCAATTACAAGCGTTTTCGCTTTTAGTTCAACTTCTTCGCCCTTACGTGCCAGATCATAAGCTCTTTTACCATCTACCTTACAGGCAGAAAAGACCGGTGGCACCTGCTGGATCTTTCCTACAAACGAGGTAAGAACCTCTTCTACCATGGAACAACTGATGTGCTCTGTAGGGTACACAGCGTCCACCTCTTTTTCCAGATCGAAAGAAGGTGTAGTTTCTCCCAGTTTAAGTGTAGCTACATATTCCTTTGTCTGGTACTGAAACTCTTCAATACGTTTGGTTGCTCTGCCTGTGCAAATAATCATCACACCAGTTGCAAGCGGGTCTAAGGTGCCCGCGTGTCCAACTTTAATTTTCTTAACCTTCAATTTTCTGGAAAGTTTGTATCTGAACTTATTTACCAGGTCGAACGACGTCCAACGTAAAGGTTTATTAAAATAAAGTATCTCTCCCTCTATAAAATCCATTAAACTATTTCTAAATTATACCCCATCCATAACATAACCAGAATGATTCCACCCACGATAATACGATAATACCCAAATGCCTTGAATCCATACTTGGTTACAAAACCTATAAAGAACTTAATTGCCAGTAAAGCAACCACAAACGCAACTACATTACCTATAACCAATATCCCTGCGTTTTCGTTCAAAATAGCCAAACCTCCGGGTTCAAGTATGAGTTTTAGTAGTTTGTAAGCTGTGGCGGCAAACATGGTGGGCACTGCCAAAAAGAAGGAAAACTCGGCGGCCGTTTTACGAGACAGCTTCTGCGACATCCCCCCCACAATAGTGGCCATGGACCGCGAAACACCCGGAATCATAGCAATACATTGAAAAAAGCCTATGTAGAGAGCCTTCTTTTCCGTTAGTTCATCGGTAGATACCCGGTTAAAGAGCTTATCAACAAAGAGCATAAAAACGCCACCTATCACAAGCATGACAGCTACCACCCATACATTCTCCAACATAGAATCGATGGCATCACTGAAAAGGAATCCGATGACTGCTGCAGGCAAAAAGGCAACTAATAATTTCCAGTAAAAATCGAATTTATAAAGAAAGCGTTTTCCGTACGTCTTCCACTTGGAGACTCCGGTCATCCCTTTCACTGCATCGGCATCGAATATCTTACAGGGATTAAGCCTGAAAAAACGATTCCAATACAGACAAACTACAGAAAGAATGGCACCGAACTGGATGATGACAGTAAAAGCCTTTACAAAATCGGTACTTTCTACACCCAACATATTTTGTGTAATAATCATATGTCCGGTAGAAGAAACGGGAAGAAACTCTGTTAACCCTTCAACAATGGCAATAATGATTGCCTCTATACTATTCATCCTTATTCCTGCTCGTTATTTTTGGGTTTATGAACTATTGCATATATCATCGCTACAAATCCGATCACGGTTATAACCGGAGCTACAACTATTCTGCGTGTACTGAATATTTCAGGATTAAAGGATACGCCATCTTCAGAAGCTCCACCTCCCATCAATACGAATCCTATCACGATAAAAGCAATAGCAACTGCTATAAGTATAAAATTTTCTTTTCCGAAAGCAAAATCTCTTTTAGCCATCTTATTCTACCTCTTATTTAAATGTAATATAATTTATCAACACCCATTCTCAGGTATTTGTTTACTGCAAAGAAGGTTGCTACGACCGATAACAAAATACCAAGCACAAGCACAGCCGCGAAAACCATCAACAGAGCATCCGTATTTATCAGATCTATAAATCCGGCAAGCTCAGACTGCAGGTAGTAAAGGGCCCCCATCAATAGTAACATGGCCAATATAGAAGCATAAATCCCGCTTACCATATTATATATCATAAAGGGTTTACGGATAAAACCATGCGTAGCCCCTACAAGTTTCATCGTATGAATGAGGAAGCGCTTCGAATAGATAAGCAAACGGATGGTGTTACTGATTAGCACAAAGGAGATAATCATAAGAACTGCCGCAAGCGACAGCAGAATAATTCCGATCCGTTTTAAATTATCATTCACAACCTCCATCATATCTTTGCGATATAATAGTTCAGATACATTGGTATATTTCTTGAATTGCTTTTCGATAAGTTGCAGACTGTCCGGATTAGCATATTCCGAATGCAACTTCACCTCCAGTGAAGCTTGCAACGGATTAAAACCTAAAAATGTTTCGGGGCGTTCTCCCAGTTCCTCTTCCAGTTCTTTGGATGCCTGTTCTTTGGAGATATATTCAATAGATTTTATGAATGGTTCTGCTTCCAGCTTTTTCTGCATCCGTTTTACTTCACCCTCACTCATATCATCTTTCAGCACTACAGAAAAAGTTATATTTTCCTTTACAAACCTCGAAAGTGTATCACCCATCAGTCCCATCAAAAGGATAAGACCTAATAAAAAGAGAACCAACGCAATGCTAATTACGGATGTAAGGCGAGAATTAAAGAAAGAGACAGTTGTAAATTTCTTATTTTCAGTCATCTGATTATTCCTAATTAGAGTTAAATAAATTTGGAAGGTGTGTCCGGCGAACACACCCCCCAAATTCGTTGCAAAAGAACACATAATTTACGAATTACGCAGCTCTTTTACATTTATTTAACCTTCCGTTCAATGAGAAAGGTTGCTTATGCTTCTATCGGTTGACCAAACAGAGTGGCCGAAGAGGCTCCGGTTACACGTACTTTTACAAATTGGCCAACTTTAAAATTCTGCTTATCAAATATAACGACCTTATTCTGACTTGTCCTACCGAATAATTGCTCGCGCGAACGTTTGGAAAAGCCCTCAACCAATACCTCAAATACTTTACCGACATCTCTCAGGTTGCTCTCTTCAGACAGCTTGTTTTGCAGATCGATCATCCCTTGAAGTCGACGTACCTTTTCGTCTTCCGGAATATTGTCTTCCAGATTTTTTGCTGCAAATGTACCCGGACGTTCGGAATATTTAAACATGAATGCAGAGTCGTATCCAACCTCTCGCATCAGTGAAAGGGTCTCTTCATATTCATCCTGGGTTTCGGAGTGGAAACCACAGAAAAGATCGGTCGAAATCGCACAGTCAGGTAAAATACGACGGATTGCTGCGATCCGGTCCATATACCATTCGCGGGTATATTTCCGGTTCATGATTTTTAAGATTCTTGAGCTTCCTGATTGAGCCGGCAAATGAATGTGCCTGCACAAGTTTGGATACTTCGCTATTACAGTCAGTGTATCGTCGCTCATGTCTTTTGGATGTGATGTAGTGAAACGGATCCGCATATCAGGAGCTTCCAAAGCCACCCGCTCCAATAGCATCGGGAAGGTTATGCTCTCATCCCCTTTTTTGAAAAGATACGAATTAACGTTCTGCCCTAACAGAGTAACCTCGCGGAAACCTTTATCGCGCATATCCCGCACCTCATTCAGGATGCTTTCCACATCGCGGCTTCTCTCCCTTCCACGTGTATAGGGAACAATGCAATAGGTGCAGAAATTATTACAACCGCGCATAATGGAAATAAATCCGGAGATATTTATTCCGCCTATTTTCAACGGAATTACATCTTTATACGTTTCCTGAGTAGAAAGTTCTACGTTAATTGCTTTCTCTCCATGCTCCACGGCTCCAACCAAATTCGGAAGATCCATGTACGAATCGGGACCAACCACCAAATCCACCCCGTGATTGCTGATCAACTCCTCTTTTACCCTTTCAGCCATACAACCGAGCACTCCGATAATGAGCGTTCTCTTTTTCCGCTTTAACGACTGAAAATACTGCAACCTCCCTAACACCTTCTGTTCGGCATTATCGCGCACAGAGCAGGTATTTACGAAGATGGCATCCGCCTCTTCAATTTTGTTGGTCACAGCATAACCATCCATCTCCATGATGGATGCAACAACCTCACTGTCTGCCACATTCATCTGACAGCCATAGGTTTCAATAAACAGCTTACGTTCTACGTTCTGGGCAGCAGATTTTAAGTCCACGCCTTTCGTTTCATTACTCATTCGATAAATATTAAAAATATATAAAACAAATTGTTCTCAATAAAAAATGATTCAAAATATTTTGTCAACAAAAACCATCAGCGTATTTTTGCCTATGAAAAACGTAAATTTTTTCATAGTTAAGGTTTTGGTTAATTACTAGATAAGGGTGGCTGGGAAGTTACCCTTATTTTTTTGTTCTTTATGATAATTCATTTTTTCTTCCTACATTTGAGGTGCAAAAATAATCAAAAGTTATGGATAACCTTGGAGATTGGCTTTACATTGTTTTTTTAATCGTTGCAGCTGTCAGTGGATTGTTCGGTTCGGGCAAGAAGAAAAAACGTCAGACAGAAGTTCTTGGCAGGCCGGACAGTGAAATAGAGCCCGAAACACAGAAACCTGCACAAAAGAGTTTCTGGGAAATGCTGGAAGAGATGCAGGAAGAGAAACCGAAAGCCAAAACTATGCCAACTCCACAACCAGCAACCAGACCTGCAATCAAAAGTAAAGAGAAACAACCTCATGCAAGCACCCCGTTTCTGAATACGGAAAGTCAGCACCCATCTGCAATTAAATCGACTCCGGCACTTCAACTAGAACCGGATGATGAAAACACTGTAATGCAAGGTATTACATTTACTGATACAGATGATTTGAAGAAGGCTGTTATTTATTCTGAAATATTTAACCGCAAATATTGAAAATCAGCGGTTTTTAATAACTTTGCGTCGTTTTTTCCAGAAGTCAACATTTATAATAAAATTACTATACCATGTCATTAAAATTCATTACTGCTGAAGAAGCTGCTGCGTTCGTGAATAACGACGACAACGTTGGTTTCAGTGGATTTACGCCAGCCGGATGTCCTAAATCGGTTCCGGAGGCTATTGCAAAAAGAGCAGCTGAAGAGCATGCCAAAGGCAACCCATTTCAGATCGGAATGTTTACCGGAGCTTCTACCGGAGACAGACTAGACGGCGAACTTGCCCGTGCAAATGCCATCAAATTCAGAACGCCGTATCAATCTAACAAAGATTTACGTTCTGCACTTAATGCACACAAGGCTCAGTACTATGATATGCATTTATCGGAACTGGCGCAAAGTCTGCGTTATGGTTTTCTTGGAAAAATAAATGTAGCTGTTATTGAAGCTGCCGATGTAACTGAAGACGGAGAGATTGTTCCTACTTGCGGAGTAGGTATCACACCTACTATCTGTCGTTTGGCCGATAAAATAATCGTGGAACTTAACCATAAACATCCGAAGGCTATCAGAGGGATGCACGACATCTACGAGCCTCTGGATCCTCCTTATCGTCGCGAAATACCCGTTTATTCTCCTTCAGACCGGATTGGATTGCCTTATGTAAAGGTTGATCCATCTAAGATCGTTGGCGTGGTTGAAACTGAAAATGCAAACGAAGGTGGTGCATTTGCTCCGCTGGACGACGTTACAAAGGCTATTGGTAACAACGTGGCTATGTTCCTTGCTGGCGAACTGAAAGCCGGTCGCATTCCGGAAGGATTCCTACCGATGCAAAGTGGGGTAGGTAATGTTGCCAACGCAGTACTTGCTGCTATTGGTGAAAATAAGGAAATCCCTGCCTTCAATGTGTATACGGAGGTAATTCAGGATGCGGTTATTTCTTTGATGAAAGAAGGTCGTGTTAAGTTTGCCAGTGGATGTTCATTGTCTGTAAGTAACGATGTGATCCGCGAAATCTATGCAAATTTGGACTTCTTCAAGGATAAGATATTACTTCGTCCGCAGGAAATCTCCAACAACCCGGAAGTAGCCCGTCGTTTAGGTTTGATAACGATCAACACCGCGCTGGAAGCTGATATTTTCGGTAATATCAACTCAACCCACGTATCGGGAACTAAAATGATGAACGGTATCGGTGGTTCGGGTGACTTTACACGTTCTGCTTACCTGTCAATCTTCACCACTCCTTCTACAGCTAAAGATGGTAAGATCAGTGCATTTGTTCCCATGGTATCTCACGTTGACCATAATGAACACTCTGTAAAGGTTATTATCACAGAGTACGGTGTAGCCGATTTAAGAGGTAAATCTCCGGTTCAACGTGCCGAAGCAATTATCAACAATTGTGTTCATCCGGATTACAGACCTTTGCTTACTGAATATATGAATATGGGTATCAAAGGACATACACCTCAGAATTTGAAATGCAGTTTTGCTTTCCACGAAGAGCTGGCAGCCAGTGGCGACATGCACAATGTTGACTGGAGCAAATACGCAAAGTAACACATATTACATTTTTATT